>NZ_CP134772.1:4882500-4967500 GCF_031882575.1 Pseudomonas sp. VD-NE ins | reverse complement strand
GGTGGTTCTGTATGGAAGGGCCATCGCTCAACGGATAAAAGGTACTCCGGGGATAACAGGCTGATACCGCCCAAGAGTTCATATCGACGGCGGTGTTTGGCACCTCGATGTCGGCTCATCACATCCTGGGGCTGAAGCCGGTCCCAAGGGTATGGCTGTTCGCCATTTAAAGTGGTACGCGAGCTGGGTTTAGAACGTCGTGAGACAGTTCGGTCCCTATCTGCCGTGGACGTTTGAGATTTGAGAGGGGCTGCTCCTAGTACGAGAGGACCGGAGTGGACGAACCTCTGGTGTTCCGGTTGTCACGCCAGTGGCATTGCCGGGTAGCTATGTTCGGGAAAGATAACCGCTGAAAGCATCTAAGCGGGAAACTTGCCTCAAGATGAGATCTCACTGGAACCTTGAGTTCCCTGAAGGGCCGTCGAAGACTACGACGTTGATAGGTTGGGTGTGTAAGCGCTGTGAGGCGTTGAGCTAACCAATACTAATTGCCCGTGAGGCTTGACCATATAACACCCAAGCAATTTGCGTCGAAGAGACCAGATTGCGGTGTGTGAAGACGAAACGAACCGAAAGTTCGACTGCACTTGAAAAAGCAGCACAAAACACCGAAAGCTGTCACATACCCAATTTGCTGAAGCGAGGCCAACTGGCCACGACTCAGTACCCGAATTTCTTGACGACCATAGAGCGTTGGAACCACCTGATCCCATCCCGAACTCAGCAGTGAAACGATGCATCGCCGATGGTAGTGTGGGGTTTCCCCATGTGAGAGTAGGTCATCGTCAAGATTAAATTCCGAAACCCCAATTGCGAAAGCAGTTGGGGTTTTGTTTTGCCTGTAGAAAAGTTTTGGCTCGCGACAGGTAATACGTTCACCAACGTATTACCTGCCCCAACCGTCGCTAACCTTGAGCGCGAGAAGTCATGCTACGCGCCGTCGTCCGTTTCAACTTTACCTAGTGCTGCGCTCACGGCGCTGACATGGCGTTTGCCATTCACGTCATAACTACGCCCAGTGGCTTCGGCATCCGGTTTGCGCAATACCAGTTGTGCCGACAATCCTTCCTTTTCGTAGTAGCTGCCGAACCAGTTGATCAACGCGCCGATATAACAATCATTGCCAATGACAACCCCCAGATTCGTGACAACTTCGAGGGTGTAGGGAGCCATGCCATAGCTGTAATAGTCGTTTTCTCCTGCGCCACTGGCCGGGACAGGGCAGAGCGGCGTGTTCGCTGAACTGACTTCTCCAGCCTGCGTCGCTTTGCTTATCGCCCGGTCAAGTGTCTGTTGCAGAGCGGGCTCCAACTCGTAAGTGGTGGTGCCGTCTTCCTTATGTTGAAGGGTGGGCACCTTCAGGTCGTAACGGTAATGAACCGCTATCGTCGGTACCCGATTGTTGATTCTGAGCGGGTTTAGCAAGTAAAGCTGATCAACTCCGTAGGCACCGCTGCGATACGCCGCATACACTTTTCCACGGATTTTTATCCAGTTCGCTGACTGGTTGGCGCCGCGATCATTGGTGTGAAACAGCGAACTTTCAGCGGCGGGGCTTCTCTTGATGAAACGCTCGCCGGTTCGCCGCCAGGTCTCCGTGTAGGTAAACAGACCTGTGCCGCCGGTGTAGGTATCGACGATAAGGTCGCGCTGACCATCGTCGTCCATGTCCAGCAGGGTGTACGTGGAGTGACCGAAATCGGCAGCGCCGGAAATGTCCGACGTCCTCAGCGCCTGCCACTCGTCTGGCGTGAGACCGGCGGGCTTCGATGTCGGAAAGTGCGTGTCGCTTGGATCATCCTTGTCGACGTCTCCAGAGAACGAGGTCTTGCCCGCACGGATGCCAAAGGCTTCAAGCGTACGCTCCAGGGCAAACTCCGGATTGTCCTTACTCGCTGCTTGAATGCTGTTGCTCAGTTCATGCATCACTTGCGTATCGAGGTCATCCGGTGGGTAGGCAAGCGCCTCCGTCAACAGTGCCTGAAGGACTTTCAGGCGCTCGTCATAACGCTGATTCAGGCACGAGACATCGTCGGCGCATTCATTGCGAGCCTTTAACCACAGTCGTTGAGTACGTTTCAGTTCCGGTTGTACCTGGGCGGACGCCTTTATTAACGCTCGATAAACAGAGCCCATCTGTACATCTTGTTCATAAAGTCCTTTGCCCGCGCAAACAGTGTTTTCGGCGGCATTCGCCGCTTTTGTGCAGTCCATTCCAGCCGCCATTGCCTGCTGAACAAACAGCAGAGCGCAGGCGGAAACGATGCAGCGTCCTTTGATGTACACGATCTAAGCCTTGTAGTGGGAGGTTGTCTTGGTGCGCAGGGTAAAGGCTGGGTGAGGAATCTTGAAGCACTGGCTTCAGAGAAAAGCACTTCTGGCCGATAACCCATTCGGTGACTTAAAAGTCGCGCGAAATCGCTTGATAGCATTTGGCCGCCAGCTATCATCTGCGCGCTTGAAATTGCCCTTACTTCAATTGCCTGGAAATCTTCGATGCTGTCGTATCACCAAAAGAGTTTTCTGATCGTCGATGATTTCTCGGATTTCCGCAGTTCCGTCCGTTCGATGCTGCGTGAGCTTGGGGTCAAGGACGTTGACACCGCTGACACCGGTGAGCAGGCGCTGAAGATGTGTGCGCAGAAGTCCTACCATTTCATCCTGCAGGATTTCCACCTGGGCGACGGCAAGAAAAACGGCCAGCAGGTACTCGAAGACCTGATGATGGAAAAACTCATCAGCCATGAAGCGGTGTTCGTGATGGTCACCGCCGAGACCAGTCAGGCGATGGTGCTCAGTGCCCTGGAGCACGAGCCGGATGCGTACCTGACCAAACCATTCAACCGCTCCGGTCTGGCCCAGCGTCTGGAGCGTCTGGAGCAGCGCAAGACGTTGCTCAAACCGATTCTGCAAGCCCTTGATCGCGGCAAACCGGTCGAGGTGCTCAACGCCTGCATCGCCCTGTGCAAGCAAGACATCCGTTATTCGCCGCTGTGCCTGCGCTACCGCGCTGATGCGCTGCGCGACATGAACCAGAACGAAGCGCTGGAGCGTCTTTACGACAGCATCATTGCCGACCGACCGTTGCCATGGGCATTTGCCGGATTGGGCAAGTTGCTGTTCAAGCGCGGTCAGGTTGCACAGGCTAAAGGCGTTTATGAGAAAGCGCTGAAGGTGTTCCCGATGATGCCGTCGCTGTATGACGGTATGGCCGATGTGCTGGTATCGGAGGGCGATACCAAAGGCGCGCAACAGGTGCTCGAAGAGGCCATTCGTCTTTCGCCACTGGCGGTGCGCCGACAGGCCTTGCTCGGTAAACTGGCGATGGCCAACGAAGATTTCGACACCGCCTCGCGTGCTTACCGCCAAGCGGTGTCGCAAGGTGCGCAGTCGCGCTTCAAGGACCCGGAAAGCAATCTCGGTCTGGCTCACGCGCTGATCAGCAAAGGCAGCGAGCGCGGTCTCGACACGCGCACGCGGCTGGAGATCAATACCACCCTCAGCGCCGTGGCCAAAGAAAACCCGACCGACCCCGGCCTGCAGATTCGCGCGCGTCTGATGAAGGCGACCAGCCTGCTGCTCAACGATGCCGAAACCGCCGACAAGCTCACCGAGCAAGCGTTGATGCGCCTCGACGGCATGGAGCAATTCATGAGTCCGGAAGCGGCGCTGCTGGTCGCCAAGCAGTTGCAGATGCTCGGTCAGGCCGAGGCGGGCACCTCGATGCTCAAGAGCTGCGCGGAGATCTACGGTGATGATCCGGCAGTGATGAAAGACATCGCCAAGCTCACCGATGACCCGACTATTCTCAGTTCCAGTAACGCCGCTGCCGACCTCAACCGTCAGGGCGTGCGGGTGTACAAGACCGGCAACCTGGTGGAGGCCCGTGAGGTGTTCCGCAAGGCGCTGAAGATGCAACCGAAGAACATCAGTATCGCGCTGAACATGGCCCAGTCGCTGCTCCACGGCACCGACACCTCGGTGCCGTCGGCGGAGCTGGAAGAATGTCGGGCCTGCCTGAAAATGGTCGGCCTGATGCCCGACACCGACGCGCGTTTTGCGCGTTATCAGAAGCTGAAAAGCAAGGCGTTTGGCGAATGAACCACGACGAGCAAGCTCTGGATTTTTCTACGGTGATCGCCTCCACCGTCCACGATATGAAGAACTCGCTGGCCATGTTGATGCAGGCCCACAGCCAATGGCTTGCGCGTTTGCCTGAAGCGCAGCGCCAAGGCACGGAGCAGGGCGTGATCGACTTTGAGTTCGCCCACCTCAACAGCATGCTGGTGCAGTTGCTCGGGCTGTACAAGCTCGGCGTCAACCAGTTGCCGCTGCAACCGGCGTATCACGAACTCGATGACTTTATCGAGGCACAACTGGCGGCGCATCAAGAGGTGTTTGCCAGTCGCGGGATCATGGCGACTTATGAAGTCGATCCGCTGAGCCCATTGGGCTTCTTCGATCGAGAGCTGATTGCTTCGGTGTTGGGCAACTGCATCAACAATGCGATTCGCTATGCCCGCGAGTCGTTGCTGATCACTGTCAGCGACGAGGCCGGGCAACTGGTTCTGACCATCAACGACGACGGCGACGGTTACCCGGCCGAGATGCTCGAGCGTCAGGCCGATTATGTGCAAGGCATCAATCACAGCAGCGGCAGCACCGGACTGGGTTTGTATTTCGCCAATCGCATCGCGGCGCTGCATCAGCGCAACGGCGTCGAAGGGCGTACCGAAATCCGCAATGGCGGACCGCTTGGCGGCGGGGTGTTCAGCCTTTATCTGCCGTGACAGAGGTTTTTGATTGACGCTGCTTGATATTCCGAACAGCCGAAGCCTATTTTGTACGGGTCGCCGTTCGCGGCTCGCACAATAACAAGGATTGCGTCATGACAACCGATGGCCAGCGTTCACTCGCGCAGCGATTGACCGGCATTGATGAGATTGAATGTGTTACGCCGGATTTGAACGGCGTACCGCGAGGCAAAGTGA
Organism: Pseudomonas sp. VD-NE ins; assembly: GCF_031882575.1. NCBI lineage: Bacteria > Pseudomonadati > Pseudomonadota > Gammaproteobacteria > Pseudomonadales > Pseudomonadaceae > Pseudomonas > Pseudomonas sp. VD-NE ins. The sequence continues at coordinate 4,962,509 of NZ_CP134772.1, read as the reverse complement.
TGACCGCCGAGGGGTTCCTCGAAGGGCGGCGTTTGCAACTGGCGCGGGGCGTGCTGTTGCAATGCATCATGGGCGGTTACCCGGCCGCGCGGTTTTACGGCAGCGATGACGGAGACCTGGCACTGGTCGCCGAACCGACCCAGATCCATCGCTTGCCGTGGAGTGACTCCCCGCGCGCCCTGGCCATTTGCGACGCCGATGAACTGACCGGCGAAAGCTCCAATCTGTCGACACGGGGTCAACTCAAGAAAGTCATTGCCCGTTACGCCGCGCGCGGTCTCGCACCGGTGGTGGCGACCGAGCTGGAATTCTTTGTCTTTGCCCCCAACACCGATCCGAGCCAACCGTTCCGCCCGCCAGTCGGTCTCGACGGTCGCCGCGAGGATGGCCAATCCGCGTTCAGCATCAGCTCCAATAACGGTCTGCGGCCATTCTTCAACGAAGTCTATAAATGCATGGCGGCACTCGGACTGCCGCGCGATACCTTCATGCACGAAATGGGTGTCAGCCAGTTCGAGATCAATCTGCTGCACGGCGATCCGCTGTTGCTCGCCGACCAGACATTCCTCTTCAAACACCTGCTCAAGGAAGTCGCGCTCAAGCATGGCCTGACCGTGGTGTGCATGGCCAAACCACTGGCGCATACGCCGGGCAGTTCGATGCATATTCACCAGAGCATCGTCGACATCAACAGTGGCAAGAATGTGTTCAGTGACGAAAACGGCCAGCCGACGGCGATGTTCCGCCACTTCATTGGTGGTCAGCAGGCGGGCATGGCCGAGTTCACCGCACTGTTTGCACCGAATGTGAACTCCTATCAGCGTCTGTGCCACCCGTACGCCTCACCGAATAACGCCTGCTGGTCCCATGACAATCGCGCCGCCGGTTTGCGTATTCCCGCCAGTTCGCCGGTCGCTCGTCGCGTGGAAAACCGTTTGCCGGGCGCCGACGCTAACCCGTATCTGGCGATTGCGGCCAGCCTGGCCGCTGGCTTGCACGGTATCGAGCATGAGTTGGAGCCGACGGAAGCCATTCAGGGCGAGTTCGAAGTGCCGGACAACCTTTCGCTGCCGTGTACCTTGCACGCCGCGCTCGAACGTCTGAAACGTAGCCAATTGGCGAGGGAACTGTTCGGACAGGAGTTCATCGAAGGCTACATCGCTTCGAAGACCATGGAGTTGACCAGCTTCTTTGATGAAATCACTCCCTGGGAACGTCGTGTTCTAGCAGCCCAGGCCTGACGTACCGCCGCCATCGGGCTATCGTTCTGGTAGCCTGATATTTACTGCAAGGAGCCGCTCGGAACGCCGATGCGCCAAATCTGGAAATCCTTTCGAGCGCTGTATTTCGCCTCGCTGATGATGTTGATCGGCTCTGGCCTTTTATCCACTTATCTGGCCTTGCGTCTGGCCGCTGACAACGTCGACGGTCTCTGGGTCGGTGCGCTGATGGCAGCCAACTATTTCGGCCTGGTGCTGGGCGGCAAGATCGGTCACCGGCTGATCGCCCGGGTCGGGCATATCCGTGCTTATTCGGCGTGTGCCGGGATTGTCGGTGCGGCCGTGCTGGGCCATGGTCTGGTCGATTGGCTGCCGGCATGGCTGGTGCTGCGGACCATCGTCGGTCTGGGCATGATGTGCCAATACATGGTGATCGAGAGCTGGCTCAACGAGCAGGCGGACGCCAATCAGCGAGGTCTGGTGTTCAGCGGTTACATGATCGCTTCGTACCTGGGCCTGGTGCTCGGCCAACTGATTCTGGTCATGCACCCCGGGCTGGGACTGGAACTGCTGATGCTGGTCGCGCTGTGCTTTGCGCTGTGTCTGGTGCCTGTGACGTTGACTCGACGGATTCACCCGGCGCCCTTGCATCCGGCACCGATGGAACCGCGCTTCTTTATCAAGCGGGTCCCGCAGTCGCTGAGTACGGTACTGGGTGCCGGTTTGATCATCGGTTCGTTCTATGGTCTGGCGCCGCTGTATGCCTCGCAACAAGGCTTGTCGACCGAGCAGGTCGGTCTGTTCATGGGTAGCTGCATCTTTGCCGGGTTGCTGGTGCAGTGGCCGCTGGGCTGGTTGTCCGATCGTTACGACCGGGCGCTGCTGATTCGCTGCTTTGCCGGGTTCCTGGCGGTAGCGGCGTTACCGTTGGCGGTGCTGCCGCAAGTGCCGCTGGAGGTGTTGTTCGGAGTTGGTTTTCTCTGTTCGCTGGTGCAGTTCTGTCTGTATCCGCTGGCGGTGGCGTTCTCCAATGACCACGTCGAGGGTGATCGCCGGGTTTCGCTGACGGCTATGCTGTTGGTGACCTACGGGGTCGGCGCGAGCATCGGGCCGTTGCTCGCGGGTGTGCTGATGAAGCTGTTCGGCAGTCAGAGCCTGTATGCGTTCTTCAGCTTCTTCGCGCTGGTGCTGGTGTGGCGGATCCGGCCGAAAGCCGTGACCAATCTGCATCAGGTCGACGACGCACCGCTCCACCACGTGGCCATGCCCGACAGCATGTCCAGTTCGCCGCTGGTGGCAGCCCTCGATCCTCGGGTAGACGAGCAGGTGGTGCAGGAGCAGATGGTCCAGGACCCTGTGCAAACGCCGGCCAATCCCGAGCCTGAACCTGCTACTCAGTCAGAGCCTGGGGCAGAAGTCGAACCGGATACCGATAATCCCGCGCCGGATCTCAGCGGCGGCAGACCCTGAACTGAACAAAAACACCGCGCATAAAAAAGGGCAGTCCCGCCAGGGACTGCCCTTTTTATTAGTCGCTGCGAATCACATATCGTCTTTATCGAAACGGCGTGCTTCACGTTGCAACTGATACACGAAACGCTCAACGTTGCGTGCTGCCTGACCACTGATGTTGTGGAAGCGCAGGCCGGCAAAGGTAATGTTGAGTTTTTCTTCGAAGTGCAGATAGCGCAGTTCGACGGAGGTCGGCTGGTTGCCGAACAGCGGCGGGGCGATCAAACGGTCATAGACCTGACCCAATTGCAGACGATCAGTGATATCGCCTTCGAAACGCAGCTTGCAGCCGGTTGCGGAGATATCCAGCAGTTTGCCGTTGATCGGCGCCTTGAGCTTTTCGCCGCCCAGTTCAACGCTGACCAGATCGGTCAGTTTCAGCGCGGCGCGGAAGGCATTGCGGCGCTGGTGGTAAACCACTTCAGTCGGCAGCTCGCCGGTGTAGAAACGGTCACCGTCGGACTCTTCGATATTCAGCGTGCCGGTGCATTCCCAGGCAATGCGCACACCGTCATGAAAACCTTCGACCCTGAACGGCTCACCGGCCTGCAAAAAGCGTTCGCCGTCACGCGGAATCATCTCGTCCAGTGCGATCGAAGCGCTGTCGCGGTCGACTTTGATCAGGTAACTCTGGAAGCGCTGGCTGCGCTCATGAAAGGTGATGATCAGCGGATCGTGGCTTTCTTGCAGCTGGCGCAGGTTGCTGGAGATTTCCAGTGGCGTGGTAAGCACCTTAGGGGGCTGCGGAGCATCATCCGCGCTGAGGGCGTTGGACACGGTTTATCAATCTCCAGACAAAATATGACGACTAGCCAGCATTTTGCCAGCATGTTTCGCGGGTTGATAGAGCTGGCGCATCAACGGCTCATGCCTGGCTGAGCGGACGCGGTGTGGCGGGCTTGGCAAACGTTCCGCTGGCGTTATACAGCGCCGGCGCCTCACCACCGGTGAGGATCTTCAGCTGATTGGCCGTGGCGGCCTGCTGGATCTGGATCGACTGGCCATTTTTGACGTTGGCCGCCTGGCATTGAGCGATCAGATCGGTCAGGGCATCGCCCTGGCTCAGCAACTGATCGCCAATGCTCGACTGGCCAGCCAGTTGCTCAAGACCTGCACGATCAGTCGGCAGGTTGAGGCTGGCGAGGATTTCACTGCGCTTGCGGCCATGCTGTTCAAGCAGAATGATCAATGCCTGTTTGTGCGCCAGAATTTCTTCCAGCAGTGGCATGTCGCGACCGTGCAACGCGAGGGATTCGGTTTGCAGCAACTCCAGCAATTGTTGAGCTGGAGCAAAGTCGTCGTTGATCAATTGCAATAAATTAGTGTCGTGCATGGCTGGCCTTGGGTTTTAAGCGTCCAAAAGCCTGGCGCAGGCAAAGGCCTAGCGCTGGGCTTCGAAGTTGAGCAGTTTGCTGGCTACACGGTTGCTGTCGACTTTATAGCTGCCATCGGCAATCGCGGCTTTCAACTCGGCCACACGGGCTTTGTCGACAGCAGGTTGATCGCGCAGCTTGTCAGTGACCTTCTGCAACTGTTGAGCCTCATTGCTGAGGTGTACCGATTCCCCGCTTTTTGCGGTACTGGCCGGTTCGGCCTGGGTATTCAGCGGCGCGGAGGTGCCGGTTTCGGCGGTTTCCTTGGCGTTGCTGGTACGTGTACTGCCCGTAAGTGACGAGGAGCTGTTCAAACGGCTGAAATCGATGACCATGATAAAAACCTCTGGGAATTTGGACGCTTGCCATGTTTTCGGCCATCCCCTGGAAAACTTTAGGCACATTTACAATGAGCCTTGCATGCGCCGGCGCGTGTCCTGCTGCGGCACAGTTTAGGGAACAGCCGGGGTCAGCGCCAGTTTTCTACATCGCGACTTCCACTTGGCCCGGCGCGGTGACTTGCGCCTTGATGACCCGTTGCGAGTTGAGGTTTTTCACGCGGATCTGCTCTTTCAAACCGCCATTGGCCAGCGCTTCCCCGGGCATGCGCACGGCGAGCGTGCCGCTGCGGGCGGTGATGACCACTTGATCGCCCTTGCGAATGACTTCGGCCTGTTCCAGATGAACCAGGGTAATGACCTGATCGGCTACCGTTGGTCGGGTTAATTTCTGCCCGATCGCTTCGTCTACCGACGTCAGGAAGCCTTGGTTGATCGTGCTCACGTCGCGCTCACGCAGGGTCACGTCCTGTGGTTCGATAATCCCCGCACGTTTCAGCGGTCGGGTGGTGGTCACAATCTCGCGAAACAGGCGGACTTGAGCGGGCACGAACACGGTCCAGGGCGAGGCGCCTTCGCAGCGAACCTTCACGGTAACCCGGCCCAACGGCCGTGCCGGGCTCTCCAAAGTCGCTGTCAATTCCTTGTCGCACATAGGCATGCGCATACGGGGGTCGAGCTGGTTGACTTCGATTTCGTAGCGGCCTTCCGTTTGACTGGTAGCCAGATAGTCTTCTACGGTGAACTCAAGAAAGCCCTGAGTGACGCCGATAAGCATGTCAGGCAAGGTAACCGCATCAGCAATGGCAGGGCTGCCAGCGAAAAAGCAGCAAATGGCGGACGCTACACAAAGCCCTCTGCGGAGGGGAGATGTCAGGCGTCGAAAAAATGTCGTTTGAGCGTTCATACGAGTTAAAAAGCAAGCGCCGTGCCGTTTAGCAATGAATGTGCGTCGCAACAACACTTGGCGTTGGTGTAGGAGTCTGGGCATGGCTGGTGTAATGGATTCGGTGAACCAGCGCACGCAACTGGTAGGGCAGAATCGCCTGGAGCTGTTGTTGTTCCGTCTCGACGGTCAGCAGCTCTATGGAATCAACGTGTTCAAGGTGCGGGAAGTGTTGCAGTGCCCGTCGCTGACGTTGATGCCCAAGTCCAGTCCTGTCGTGTGCGGGGTGGCAAATATCCGGGGGGCGACCATTCCGATCCTTGATCTGGCAATGGCCACCGGTTCTGGAGCGTTGAAGGACAAGAACAACCCGTTTGTGATCATCACGGAGTACAACACCAAGACCCAGGGTTTCCTGGTCCGCTCGGTGGAGCGCATCGTCAACATGAACTGGGAAGAGATTCATCCACCGCCCAAGGGCACGGGTCGCGATCATTACCTGACCGCTGTGACTCGGGTGGACAATCAGTTAGTCGAAATCATCGACGTCGAGAAAGTGCTGGCGGAAGTTGCGCCGACACCGGAAGCGATTTCGGTGGGCGTGGTCGATGTCGAGACCCAGACCAAGGCACTGTCGTTGCGTGTCTTGACGGTCGATGACTCATCGGTAGCGCGCAAGCAGGTCACACGTTGCCTGCAGACGATTGGCGTCGAAGTGATCGCGCTGAACGACGGCAAGCAAGCGCTGGATTACCTGCGCAAGCTGGTCGACGAAGGCAAAAAGCCGGAAGAAGAGTTTCTGATGATGATCTCCGACATCGAGATGCCGGAGATGGACGGATACACTTTGACGGCCGAGATTCGCGCTGACCCGCGCATGCAAAAGCTTCATATCATCCTGCATACTTCGTTGTCCGGGGTATTCAATCAGGCGATGGTCAAGAAAGTCGGTGCTGATGACTTTCTGGCCAAATTCCGTCCTGATGACCTGGCATCCCGGGTAGTCGACCGGATCAAAGCAGCAGATATCAGCTAGGGGCGTTTTGTCCCTGGCGGTCAACACGATTTAAGAGGCGGCATCATTGTCTACGGGTAATTTGGATTTCGAACAGTTCCGGGTCTTCCTGGAAAAAGCCTGTGGCATTTTGCTCGGTGAAAACAAGCAGTACCTGGTCTCGAGCCGTCTCAACAAACTGATGGAGCAGCAAGGCATCAAATCCCTGGGTGAGCTGGTTCAGCGCATCCAGACCCAGCCGCGCAGCGGTTTGCGCGAGCAGGTGGTCGATGCCATGACGACCAACGAAACCCTGTGGTTTCGTGACACCTATCCGTTTGAAGTCTTGAAGAACAAGGTGCTGCCTGAAGCGATCAAGGCCAGCCCCAACCAGCGCCTGCGGATCTGGTCAGCGGCGTGCTCGTCGGGCCAGGAACCGTACTCGCTGTCGATGTCGATCGACGAGTTCGAGCGCAGCAACCTTGGCCAGTTGAAGATGGGTGTGCAGATCGTTGCCACCGATCTGTCCGGCCTTATGCTGACCAACTGCAAAACCGGCGAGTACGACAGCCTGGCCATCGGTCGCGGTTTGTCGCCGGAACGTCTGCAGCGTTACTTCGACCCGAAAGGGCCGGGGCGCTGGGTGATCAAGGCGCCGATCAAGAACCGCGTGGAGTTCCGCTCGTTCAACCTGCTCGACAGCTATGCCGCGCTGGGCAAGTTCGACATCGTGTTCTGCCGCAACGTGTTGATCTACTTCTCTGCCGAAGTGAAGAAAGACATCCTGTTGCGCATTCACAGCACCTTGAAGCCGGGCGGTTATCTGTTCCTTGGCGCGTCCGAAGCGCTGAACGGTTTGCCGGACCATTACCAGATGGTGCAGTGCAGCCCGGGGATCATTTACCAGGCGAAGTGATTGCATCGGCAACACAAAAAACGGCAGGCCCGCAAAGGCCTGCCGTTTTTTTTGCCCGAATGATTTCCCACGAACACCACAACTCCTTGTGGGAGCGAGCCTGCTCGCGAAAGGGGTCTGTCAGTAACACAGTTGGCGACTGACACACCGCTTTCGCGAGCAGGCTCGGTCCCACAGGGATCTGCGCTGACCTGGCAAGGACGGCAAGCGGCAGAAAAGCGGCATCCGGCGGAAACCGGTTGCCGCTTTTCTGGCATTGCCGCTTTGCCGACTTCCGGCAAAGCCCCGGTTTATGGGGGGGTTGTGGCTTGGCACGGCGCTTGCTAAAGCTCAGTTACGAAAAACCGGTCACCTGAAGGTTCCCGACATGAGCATCAGCTTCGATAAAGCGCTCGGCATTCACGAAAAGGCATTGGGCTTCCGCGCCCAGCGTGCCGAAGTGCTGGCCAACAACATCGCCAACGCCGACACCCCGAACTACAAGGCGCGGGATCTGGACTTCTCCAAAGTGCTTGAAGCACAGACCCAGAAAAACGCCAACGGCACCATCGCCCTGAACATGACCAACAGCCGTCACATCGAAGCTGAAGGCCTGGGCAACGGCGACGAATCGCTGATGTATCGCACGCCGATGCAACCTTCGATCGACCAGAACACCGTGGACGCCCAACTGGAACAGTCGAACTACGCGGAAAACGCCGTCGGCTTCCAGGCCAGCTTCACCCTGCTCAACAGCAAATTCAAAGGGCTGGTATCAGCCCTGCGCGGAGAGTAATCCATGTCCCTGTCCAGCGTTTTCAACATTGCCGGCAGCGGCATGAGCGCACAGACCACGCGTTTGAACACCGTGGCCTCGAACATCGCCAACGCCGAAACCGTCTCGTCGAGCATCGACCAGACCTATCGCGCCCGTCACCCGGTGTTCGCCACCATGTTCCAGGGCGGCCAGAACAGCGGCAGCAACTCGCTGTTCCAGAGCCAGGACGCGGCCGGTCAGGGCGTACAGGTGCTCGGTGTGGTCGAAGACCAGAGCAACCTCGAAGCGCGCTACGAGCCGAATCATCCGGCGGCTGATGCCAAAGGCTATGTCTACTACCCGAATGTCAACGTGGTGGAAGAAATGGCCGACATGATTTCCGCGAGCCGTTCGTTCCAGACCAACGCCGAAATGATGAACACCGCCAAAACCATGATGCAGAAAGTACTGACCCTCGGTCAGTAATAAGGGGCGACTGCCATGAGTGTTACCGATACCACCAGCACCCCTAGTCTGAAAGACGTACTGGCTAACTCGTCGAAGACCAGCAGCACGACGACGGGCGGCATCGCTTCGGCGACCAACAGTGCCACCGGCGGTCAAGCGCTGGGCAAGGACGCGTTCCTGCAATTGCTGGTTACCCAGCTGAAAAACCAGAACCCGCTCGACCCGCAGGACAACAGCGCATTCGTTGCGCAGTTGGCGCAGTTCAGCAGCCTCGAAGGCATCACCACGCTCAACAGCACCGTGAGCGGCCTGGCCGGCAACTACAACTCGTCGCAAGCGCTGCAGGCTTCGTCGCTGGTCGGTCGCAACGTCATCGTGCAGACCAACACCGCGCAGCTCGACGACCCGAGCAAAGGCCTGACCGGTTCGGTGAACCTGTCGACGTCCATTGCTGAAGGTACCGTGACCATCACCGACAGCAGCGGCAAGGCGGTTCGCACCATCGATCTGGGCAGTCGCGCCGCTGGCAGTGCCAGCTTCACCTGGGACGGCAAGGACACGTCCGGCACCCTCGTGCCGACCGGTACCTACACCTTCAAGGCGAGCGCACCGATCAACGGCACCGCGACCGATCTGGCGACTTACCTGCCGGCAACGGTCAACAGCGTGACGATCAGCCAGACCGGCGGTGAGCTGATGCTCAACCTCGCTGGCAAGGGCTCCGTTGCCCTGTCCAAAGTACAAACCATTGGTATATAGAGCCGACTAACCGGCAACAAAGGAGTGGAATATGTCTTTCAATATCGGCCTTAGCGGTCTCTATGCAGCCAACAAACAACTGGACGTGACGGGCAACAACATCGCCAACGTCGCGACCGCCGGTTTCAAATCGTCCCGCGCAGAATTCGAAGACGTTTACTCGGCAACCCGTCTGGGCACCGGCAGCAAAGTCATCGGCAACGGTGTGCGCCTGGCCAACGTTTCCCAGCAGTTCACCCAGGGTGACATCAACAACACCGGCAACGTGTTGGACATGGGCATCAACGGTTCCGGCTTCTTCACCATGAGCAACAACGGCTCGATTTCCTACACCCGTGCCGGTACTTTCAAAGTCGACGACGCCGGTTTCATCACCAACACCGACTACACCTCGCGCCTGCAAGGTTACGCTGTGGATTCCAGCGGCAAGATCATCAAGGGCGTGTTGACCGACCTTAAGATCGACACCTCGAACCTGGCGCCGAAGTCCACGTCGGCCGTGGCTTCGAGCATCAACCTGAACTCATCGGCAAAGGTGATCGTTGATACGGGCGCCACCGCTGTCAAGTTCGACCCGTCCAAGGTCGAGACTTACACCGAGTCGTTCAGCACCCCGATCTATGACACCCAGGGCAACAAGCACAACATGGATCAGTATGTTGTGAAGACGGGCGAAAACACCTGGAAGGTGTATACGCTGGTCGATGGGCGTAACCCGGACGCGACCGGTAGTAATCCGGTGACTGTCCCACCCACTGCTTCGACTCTGACGTTCGACAGTTCCGGCAAGCTGCTTCAGGTCAGCACTCCTGCCCCTGTTGCAGGTGATCCTGCGGTGATCAGCAGCGATCTGACACTGAAAAACTGGGTGCCGGGCACCGTGACCAATGGCAACTTCACGCCTAACGGCGCGGCTGCCAACCCGAATGGCGTGACCGTTTCCCTGGCCAAGACCACTCAGTACAACGCGGATACCTCGCGTACGATCCCGACTCAGGATGGTTACGCCACTGGCCAGATCACCAACCTGACCATCGACGGTACCGGTACGCTGTTCGCCAACTTCAGCAACAACCAGAACAAGGCGATCGGCCAGGTTGCACTGGCCAGCTTCACCAACGAACAAGGTCTGCAAGCCGTGGGCGGCACCAGCTGGAAGGAAACCTTCGCTTCGGGTATCCCGGGTTATGACGCGCCGGAAACCGGCACACTGGGTTCCATCCAGTCGAACTCGCTGGAAGAGTCGAACGTGAACCTGACCAATGAGCTGGTGGACCTGATCAAGGGCCAGAGCAACTATCAGGCGAACGCGAAGACCATTTCCACTCAGAGCACCATCATGCAGACCATCATTCAGATGACCTGATTCTGGTTTGAGTCGTACCCAGGAGCCCCTCGTTTCGAGGGGCTTTTTTGTGGGCGTGGTAAGGGGATGGACGGTAGTTCTGCGGAACAGTTGTGCCGGAAGTATTCACTCTGCCTCCGTTCTCCTGGACACTCAGGGTTGTCAGATACGACGGGCGTGAGAGGGAAGGGCTTTTTCTCTCGGGCAAAAGAAAACCCCCGACACACCAGAAGTCTGTCGGGGGTTTCTTTTGCCTGGAGCGTATCAGGCGTCTCGCAACGCCTGAGTCAGCTCAGCTTATTGGCAAGCTTCGCAATCCGGCTCGTCGATCGCGCAAGCCTTTGGCACTGGAGCAGGACCGGCAGGTGCTGCCAGAACCGAATCGTCGCCGTGGTTGCCGCCGCTGGATACAGCGTTCAGCTTGCCGGTGTTGATGGTCGACTTCTCGGTGCTGGTCGCGGCCAGGGCACGGAGGTAGTAAGTGGTTTTCAGACCACGGTACCAGGCCATGCGGTAGGTCACGTCGAGCTTCTTGCCCGATGCGCCAGCGATGTACAGGTTCAGCGACTGGGCCTGGTCGATCCACTTCTGACGACGGCTGGCGGCGTCAACGATCCACTTGGTGTCCACTTCGAACGCGGTCGCGTAGAGCTCTTTGAGTTCTTGCGGGATGCGCTCGATCTGCTGAACCGAACCGTCGTAGTACTTCAGGTCGTTGATCATGACCGAGTCCCACAGGCCGCGAGCCTTGAGGTCGCGAACCAGGTACGGGTTGATCACGGTGAATTCGCCCGACAGGTTCGATTTCACATAGAGGTTCTGGTAGGTCGGTTCGATCGACTGCGATACGCCAGTGATGTTGGCGATGGTCGCGGTCGGTGCGATGGCCATGATGTTGGAGTTACGAATACCTTTCTGTACACGGGCGCGAACCGGTGCCCAGTCGAGGGTTTCGTTCAGGTCGACATCGATGTACTTCTGGCCACGTTGCTCGATCAGGATCTGTTGCGAATCCAGCGGCAGGATACCTTTGGACCACAGCGAACCCTGGAACGTCTCGTACGCGCCACGCTCGTCAGCCAGGTCGCAGGACGCCTGGATCGCGTAGTAGCTGACCGCTTCCATCGACTTGTCGGCGAACTCGACGGCAGCGTCGGAACCGTAAGGGATGTGCTGCAGGTACAAAGCGTCCTGGAAGCCCATGATGCCCAGACCGACCGGACGGTGCTTGAAGTTGGAGTTCTTCGCTTGCGGCACCGAGTAGTAGTTGATGTCGATCACGTTATCGAGCATGCGCACGGCGGTGTTTACGGTGCGTTCCAGCTTGGCGGTGTCCAGCTTGCCATCCACGATGTGGTTCGGCAGGTTGATCGAGCCCAGGTTGCAAACGGCGATCTCGTCCTTGTTGGTGTTCAAGGTGATCTCGGTGCACAGGTTCGAGCTGTGAACCACGCCGACGTGCTGCTGCGGGCTGCGCAGGTTGCACGGGTCTTTGAAAGTCAGCCATGGGTGGCCGGTTTCAAACAGCATGGAGAGCATTTTGCGCCACAGGTCTTTGGCCTGGATGGTCTTGAACAGTTTGACCTTGCCTGGGTATTCGGTCAGGGCTTCGTAGTACTCGTAGCGCTCTTCGAAGGCTTTACCGGTCAGGTCGTGCAGGTCCGGCACTTCGGATGGCGAGAACAGGGTCCACTTGCCGTCATCGAAGACACGCTTCATGAACAGGTCAGGGATCCAGTTGGCGGTGTTCATGTCGTGGGTACGACGACGATCATCACCGGTGTTCTTGCGCAGTTCGATGAACTCTTCGATGTCCATGTGCCAGGTTTCCAGGTAGGCACACACAGCGCCTTTGCGCTTGCCACCCTGGTTAACGGCGACGGCGGTGTCGTTCACCACTTTGAGGAACGGAACCACGCCTTGCGACTTGCCGTTGGTGCCCTTGATGTACGAACCCAGTGCACGCACCGGCGTCCAGTCGTTGCCCAGACCGCCAGCAAATTTCGACAACATGGCGTTGTCGTGGATCGCGTGGTAGATGCCCGACAGGTCATCCGGCACGGTGGTCAGGTAGCAGCTCGACAGTTGTGGACGCAGGGTACCGGCGTTGAACAGGGTCGGGGTCGACGACATGTAGTCGAAGGACGACAGCAGGTTGTAGAACTCGATCGCACGGTCTTCTTTCTGCTTCTCTTCGATCGCCAGGCCCATGGCCACGCGCATGAAGAAGATCTGCGGCAGTTCGAAACGCACGCCATCCTTGTGGATGAAGTAACGGTCGTACAGGGTTTGCAGGCCCAGGTAGGTGAATTGCTGATCACGCTCGTGGTTGATCGCCTTGCCCAGTTTTTCCAGGTCGAAGGAGGCCAGCACAGGGTTCAGCAGTTCGAACTCGATACCTTTGGCGATGTAAGCCGGCAGTGCCTTGGCGTACAGGTCGGCCATTTCGTGGTGAGTGGCGCTTTCGGCCACACCGAGGAAGCCCAGGCCTTCGGCACGCAGGGTGTCCATCAGCAGGCGGGCGGTCACGAACGAGTAGTTCGGCTCGCGCTCGACCAGCGTACGCGCGGTCATTACCAGCGCGGTGTTGACGTCGGTCAGGGCTACGCCGTCGTAGAGGTTTTTCAGGGTTTCGCGCTGGATCAGGTCGCCGTCGACTTCTTCCAGACCTTCGCACGCTTCGGTAACGATGGTGTTCAGGCGGCCCATGTCCAGCGGCGCCAAGCTACCGTCAGCACGGGTGATGCGGATCGACGGGTGAGCGTTGACCGCTTCTTCGACCGGAGCGTGGGCAGCGCGCTCTTTCGAACGGCCGTCGCGGTAGATCACGTAGTCGCGCGCGACTTTCTGCTCGCCAGCACGCATCAGGGCCAGTTCGACCTGGTCCTGGATTTCTTCGATGTGGATGGTGCCACCCGACGGCATGCGACGCTTGAAGGTTGCGGTGACTTGTTCGGTCAGGCGCGCAACGGTGTCGTGGATTCGCGACGAAGCGGCAGCGGTGCCGCCTTCAACTGCGAGGAACGCTTTGGTGATAGCGACGGTGATCTTGTCATCGGTGTAAGGAACGACAGTGCCATTACGCTTGATCACGCGCAGTTGGCCAGGCGCGGTGGCTGCCAGATCCGAATTCGAATCGGCGGCCTGCGGCAAGGTGCCCTGCGGGTTCTCGCGAGTTGTGTCGGTTTGCATGGGGGGTGATCTCCACATTCTCTATGTTTGTTTGGGCACCATCATGGTGCTCACCGTTCTGGTCCGAAGCACTACAACCGACGGGCGTCGGGCATAACAACTTCGGACCAGTAGGAAAAAGGCTAATGACGCCGCATCCTTGCCGAAGTTTTTGGCTGCGAGCCAGGGCTCGAGCCGGATTCCTTCCTGGGTGACAGTAATGACTGCAACACCCGTACCGTTCCGGTCGTTTCCAACCTGAAAAACGATGCCATCCGCAAGTGCGGTTTGGGCTTTGAAAAACTTGCTTGGTTCAACCGGAAACCGGCAATAAATCGCTTGAGTTTCAGGCCTGAAATGTGGTTGGGCGTTTAAGCGGAAAACCCTATATGTAGGGTCTCTCCTTGCGCCGTGCTACAAGATAATGCGTTTCACGGGTGCTTGCAACGTACTAGCTGTGGATAAACCTGTGCGTAAATTGTGTAAGAAATCCGGAATTCGCGTGTAGGCCGCGACCCTGCTGAGCTAGACCGTCTGTCACTGTTTTTTCACCGGGAAAAACGCTTCAGCGGATTTTTAAGGGCGCGAACCCTATCACAAAAAACCGCCTTGTCCGAACGCATTTACCGACTTGTGTTCTGGCTGTACGCCGTTTATACAATCGGCCGATGCGCAGGCATTCTTATCCTCCTCAAACATGACAAAAACACGAGAGGATTCCTGTAGGAGCTGCCGAAGGCTGCGATCTTTTGATCTTGAAAAAAACAAAATCAAAAGATCGCAGCCTCGTTTCACTCGACAGCTCCTACAGGGGATCGTGTGTATTGGGGCAATCGTCTTCCTTTATCAATAACAATAGAAAGCAGAGGTCACTGGTGGAGCAACAAGCCTTTCAGGTATTGATCGTCGAGGATGACCAGCGACTGGCCGAACTGACGCGCGACTACCTGCAAGCCAATGGACTGCGCGTGGACATCGAAGGCAACGGTGCGCTGGCGGCGGCGCGGATCATCAAGGAGCAGCCGGATCTGGTGATTCTCGACCTGATGCTGCCGGGCGAAGATGGCCTGAGCATCTGCCGCAAGGTGCGCAATCAGTATGACGGGCCGATTCTGATGCTCACCGCGCGCACCGACGATGCCGATCAGATCCACGGGCTCGACCTTGGTGCCGACGATTACGTATGCAAACCGGTGCGCCCGCGTCTGTTGCTGGCGCGAATCCAGGCGTTACTGCGACGTAGCGACACACCTGAGCCGGTCGCAGAGAAATCCCGCCGTCTGCAATTCGGCCCGCTGGTGGTCGACAACGCGTTGCGCGAGGCGTGGCTGAGCGACAACGGCATCGAGCTGACCAGCGCCGAATTCGATCTGCTTTGGCTGTTGGTGGCCAACGCCGGGCGGATTCTGTCGCGCGAAGAAATCTTCACCGCACTGCGCGGCATCGGCTATGACGGTCAGGACCGTTCCATCGACGTGCGCATCTCGCGCATCCGCCCGAAAATCGGCGACGACCCCGACCACCCACGTCTGATCAAGACCATTCGCAGCAAAGGTTATCTGTTCGTTCCCGAAGCCTGCGTAGATCTGCCGCTGTGAACTCGATCTTCCTGCGCATCTACGGCGGCATGTGCGCAGCGCTGATTCTGGTGGCAGTGCTTGGTGTGCTGGCGCTGAATCTGCTCAATACCGTGCGCAGCGAGCAGTATCGCGAGCGGCTGGCCCACGGCACGTTCTCGCTGATGGCCGACAACCTGCAACCGATGAACGAAACCGAGCGCCATCGGGCGTTGCTGGTGTGGGAGCGTTTGCTGGGCATTCCGCTGGCGCTGAAGAAGTTTGCCGAGACCGATCTTGATCTGTCCCAGCGTACCCGCGTGCAACGGGGGCAGGCGTTGGTCGAGCAGACCGGGCCGCACGCGGCGAAGGTTTATCGGATGGTCAGCGATACAGAGCAGCTTGTGCTGGTGGGGGAAGTGCAGCAGATCAGCGAGCAACTGGCCCGCGCGACCATTTATCTGCTGGCCGATGAACTGGTGCGCGTGCCGGTCGGCGAGCAGCCCAAGCGCCTCGCACAGATAAAGGAAGAGAAGGGCTTCGGTTTCGATCTGCGCCTGGTGACGGTAAATGACGCTGACATGGACGAAGACCAGAGCCGCCGCGTGGCCGAAGGCGATACGGTGATGGCGCTGGGCAAGGGCGGCGATTCGATTCGCGTGTTTGCCGGCATGGTCGGCACACCATGGGTGCTGGAAATCGGCCCGCTGTATCAGATGAATCCGTACCCGCCGGAGTGGCTGGTGTTGATCGCTGCGCTGGGCCTGACCCTGATCGGTCTTATCGTTTATTTGCTGGTGCGTCAGCTTGAACGGCGTTTGCGCGGCCTCGAAGCAGCGGCCACGCGGATCGCCAAGGGCAGCCTGGAAACCCGTGTGCCGGCGCGCGGCGCCGACTCGGTCGGGCGTCTGGCGTCAGCGTTTAACGGTATGGCCGAGCACTTGCAGCAGTTGCTGGCAATCCAGCGTGAACTGGTGCGCGCGGTGTCCCATGAATTGCGCACTCCAGTGGCGCGACTGCGTTTCGGACTGGAAATGATCGGCTCGGCGACCACGCCGCAAGCGCTGGAGAAGTACCGCGAGGGCATGGATCACGACATCGAAGACCTCGATAAGCTGGTCGATGAAATGCTCACCTATGCGCGACTGGAACAAGGCTCACCGGCGCTGACTTTCCAGCGCATTGATCTGGATGCGCTGGTCAATCAGGTGATTGAAGAGCTGGCGCCGTTGCGCGCCGAGGTCACGGTGCAGCGTGGTTTGTGCCTGTCTGCGGCGGATAACGATGATGCCTGGGTCGAAGCTGAGCCGCGCTATCTGCACCGGGCGCTGCAGAACCTGGTGAGCAATGCCATGCGCCATGCACGTTCGAGCGTGACGGTGAGTTATCAGGTCGGGCAATTGCGCTGTCGCGTGGATGTCGAAGATGACGGCCCGGGTGTGCCGGAAGTGGCCTGGGAGCGGATTTTCACGCCGTTTCTGCGCCTCGATGACAGCCGTACGCGAGCGTCGGGCGGGCATGGCCTGGGCCTGTCGATTGTGCGGCGGATCATCCACTGGCATGACGGCCGGGCGATCATTGGCAAGAGCAAGAGTCTGGGGGGGGCTTGCTTTAGCTTGAGTTGGCCGCGCAATCAGGAACGCCGCTAAGTATTTGCGCTGATTGTGCTGGCCCCATCGCTGGCAAGCCAGCTCCCACAGTGACCATGGTGAGCACAGATTTAAGGTCCACTCAGAAACCTGTGGGAGCTGGCTTGCCAGCGATGAGGCCCTGACAGGCGCTAAAGATTTCAGGCCTTGATGCTGACCAGACTCAACAACTGCCCATCCAGCACCCCGAACTGCGCCTCCAGTTCAGTGCCGTTGCGCCATTCAGCCGACAAGTCCGTCAACAAGCGCAAATGCACCTGACCCGCCTCCGTCCACTCCAGCACTTCAGCATGCTCGAAATAAAAGCGCTTCTGCACAATCGGGTACAGCGCTTTGAACAGACTTTCTTTCACCGAAAACGTCAGCGTCACCCACAACGCCAACTGATCTCGCGAGGCGGCCGTCATGCGCTGCATTTCAGGTGGCGTCAGAATCTCCCCAGCCAAGCGCTCGGCGCGTTCGGTGTTCAGCAGGTTTTCCAGATCCATGCCCAAACCGCGCCAGTGCTGCTTGTTGGCCACAATTGCCGCCGCATGACCGGTGCTGTGGGTGATCGAGCCGCAGATATGTGCTGGCCAGATCGGCGCGCGGTCTTCGCCAATCGCTGGCACCACGCCGCTGCCTTCCAATTGCTGCAACGCCGCACGCGCACAGATCCGCCCGGCGAGAAATTCCGCCTGACGCTTGGCCACCGAGCGCTGAATGCTCGGCGGTGCAACGACAGCGCTGCGCTGAAAATCATCGCCAAGCAGTTGCGCCGGATCGAAGTGGGTGCTGAGCAGCACGGTGTCGGGCAATACCGTCGGCAACGGCCAGTGGCTGTCGAGCGCGGTACAGCAGGCGGGGAGGGCGGGGGTGAGATTCATGGCGGGCATTTTGCCGGTTAGTCGAGACAAGGTCGAGGTCGGCGGTGCGGCTTTCGCGAGCAGGCTCGCTCCCACAGGGGATCTTCCGTGCGACATAGATCCCGTGTGGGAGCGAGCCTGCTCGCGAAGGCCGCGCCGCGGTGGCGCTGATCAGCTGAAGATTTTATGCAAGAACGCTTTCATGTCCGCCCAGGATTTTTCATCCGCTGCCTTGTTGTACCCGATGTCCGGGCCACCGTGCTCGCCATGGCTCAGGCGATCGGCATCCGGATTGGTGAAGCCATGCTTGGCGCCATCCAGGCTGACAAATTTGTAGTCAGCCCCGGCCTTGTCCATTTCAGACTTGAACGCGGTGACGTTATCCGCCGTGACCATGCTGTCCAGCGCACCGTGCTCGACCAGAATCTTCGCTTTCACGCTGCCGGGTGTCGCCGGTGTTTTGGTTGCCAGCGCGCCATGGAAACTCACCACGCCCGCCAGCGGCTCACCTTGCCGTGCGGCGTTGAGCACCACGCCACCGCCGAAGCAGTAACCAATGGCGGCGATTTTATTCACGTCGGTTTGCGGCTGTTTCTTCAGCAAATTGAGTCCCGCCTCGAAGCGCTTGCTGGACGCCGCCGCATCCTGAGTCGCCGCCTGCATGAACGCCATCGCATCTTTCGGGTGCTCGGTGTTCTTGCCTTCACCGTACATATCGATCGCCAGGGCGCTGTAGCCGAGCTCGGCGAGATCCCGTGCGCGGCGCTTGGCGTAATCGTTCAGCCCCCACCATTCATGCACCACGACGACTCCCGGACGCTTGCCTTTGATGGCGTCGTCGTAGGCGTAGTAGCCGATCAGCTTTGTGCCGTCGGCGCTCTGATAGGGGATTTCTTCAGTCTTGATCGCAGCCTGAGTGAGGCTGCTGACAGCCAGCAAAGTAAGGGCGAGGAACAGGCGCATGGTCGGGTCTCCTGACAATAAAGGGTCAAAACAGCCTAGTTCATTTGGTTCAGGTCAGGTTCAGAGACGGTTCAGGGGCGGTACAGGGGAGGGTCAGTAACCTTGCGCCATACCCAAACAGCAACTGTGAAAGAGGAAATACCCATGACTCGTTTTAACAAACTGCTGCTGGCATTTACCCTGTTAGGCTCCAGCATCGCGGCCAATGCCGACGACACCAGCAACTTTGCCGGCCTGACGTTCGGCCAGACCAGCGATAAGATCGATAAGTCCCACGCACTGAACAACAACCTCGATCACCCGAACGCCACCGGCGCGATCGATGGCAACAACACTTACGGCGTACGCCTCGGTCAGCAAAACAGCCAGGGTCGCTACTACGCCACCTACGACAACGTGTCGGGCTCGCACAATGGCATTAAACTGCGTCAGGAAAACCTGCTGGGCAGCTACGATCTGTTCTACCCGGTGGGCGGCAGCACCAAGCTGTTTGGCGGTGCCACGGCTGGTTTGACCAAGCTGACTCAGGAATCGCCAGGCTTTAGCCGCGACAGTGATATCGGTTACGCGGTCGGCGGTCAGTTGGGTGTGTTGCAACAAGTATCGCAAAACACTTCGGTCGAACTCGGTTACCGTTACCTGCGCAGCAACGCCAGCACCGAGATGAGCGAGCGCGGCGGCAGCAAGCAAGGCTCGCTGGACTTGACCAGCAGCGCCCAGACTTACCTGTCGGCCAACTACAATTTCTAAGGAGTTGCCAGCAGGTTCAATGTGGGAGCGAGCCTGCTCGCGAAAGCGGTGAATCAGTCGATCAATTTATCGACTGACACACAGCCTTCGCGAGCAGGCTCGTTCCCACAGGTGTGTGACTGGAGATTCTGATTTGCCCGGGAGAGTGTTATGAAACTGTTGGTCGTCGAAGATGAAGCGCTGTTGCGCCATCACCTGCAAACCCGCCTGACGGAAAGTGGCCACGTGGTCGAATCCGTGGCCAATGCCGAAGAGGCGTTGTACCAGACCGGACAGTTCAACTTTGACCTGGCGGTGATCGATCTCGGCCTGCCGGGCATGGGCGGTCTCGACCTGATTCGGCAGTTGCGCGCGGCCGGCAAGACCTTCCCGATCCTGATCCTCACCGCGCGCGGCAACTGGCAGGACAAGGTCGAAGGCCTCGCCGCCGGCGCCGACGATTACGTGGTCAAACCGTTCCAGTTCGAAGAACTCGAGGCGCGTCTGAATGCCTTGCTGCGTCGCTCCAGTGGTTTTACCCAGTCGACCATCGTCGCCGGCCCGCTGCTGCTTGACCTCAATCGCAAACAGGCAACCCTCGATGAGCAACCGCTGGCGCTGACGGCCTACGAGTACCGCATCCTCGAATACCTCATGCGCCATCACCAGCAAGTGGTGCCCAAGGATCGCTTGATGGAACAGCTCTACCCGGATGACGACGAGCGTGATCCGAATGTCATCGAAGTGCTGGTCGGCCGTCTGCGCCGCAAACTCGAAGGCCCGGCCGGGTTCAAGCCGATTGATACCGTGCGCGGTCTCGGCTACCTGTTCAATGAGCGCTGCACTTGATTCGCTCCCTTCGCGTTCGCTTGATGCTCGCCGCCACCACGTTGGCGGTGTTGTTCATGCTTGCCTTGCTGCCGGCGATGCAAGGCGCGTTCAGCCTTGCCTTGCAGGATTCGATTGAGCAGCGGCTGGCTTCGGACGTCACTACGCTGATCTCTGCCGCGCGCATCGAAAACGGCCGGCTGGTGATGCCCAATCAGTTGCCGGACGAGCGTTTCAACCTCACCGATTTCCGTTTGCTCGGCTACATCTACGACCGTGAAGGGCATCTGGTCTGGCGCTCGAAAGCCACCCAGGAAGAGCAGATCAACTACAAACCGCGTTATGACGGCCTCGGTAATGAGTTCGCGCGGATTCGTGAAACCAACGGCCAGGAATTCTTCGTCTACGACGTCGAAGTCAAACTGCTCGGCGGCAAAAGCGCGGCGTTCAGCATCGTCGCCCTGCAACCGGTGCGCGAGTACGAAACCACCCTCGAAGGCCTGCGTGAAAATCTCTATCTGGGCTTCGGTGCCGCGTTGCTGGTGCTGCTGGCACTGCTATGGATCGGCCTGACCTGGGGTCTCAAAGCCTTGCGCCGGCTCAGTCAGGAGCTCGACGAAATCGAAGGTGGCACCCGTGAGAGCCTCACCGAACAACATCCACGCGAACTGCTGCGCCTGACCGGCTCGCTCAACCGCTTGCTGCACAGTGAGCGCCAACAGCGCAGCCGCTATCGCGACTCTCTCGATGACTTGGCGCACAGCCTGAAAACCCCGTTGGCGGTGTTGCAAGGTGTCAGCGAAGACATGGCCCAGCGTCCTGAAGAACGCGATCAGGCCTGGGTGCTGCAAAGCCAGATCGAACGCATGAGCCAGCAGATCAGCTATCAACTGCAACGGGCCAGCTTGCGCAAAAGCGGACTGGTGCGACATCAGGTGCGCCTGCAACCGGTGCTCAAAAGCCTCTGCGACACCCTCGACAAGGTGTACCGCGACAAGCATGTGCGCGTGGCCTTTGATCTGCCCGAGCACTGCTATGTGCCGATCGAGCAAGGCGCGTTGCTGGAGATGATGGGCAACTTGCTGGAAAACGCCTATCGACTGTGTCTGGGCGAAGTGCGCATCAGCGTGCGCGAGACCCTGGCCGGAGTTGAACTGTGTGTCGAAGACGACGGCCCCGGTGTGCCGCCGGATCAGCGCGCGCGGATTCTCGAGCGTGGTGAACGACTGGATGCTCAGCATCCGGGGCAGGGGATCGGGCTGGCGGTGGTCAAGGACATTATTGAAAGCTACAGCGCCAAACTGGCCTTGGGTGATTCACCGATGGGCGGGGCGGCGTTCAGGATTCATTTTCCGGCGGTGTGATCGGGAGTTGCCCTCACCCCAGCCCTCTCCCAGAGGGAGAGGGGGCCGACCGAGGTGTCTGGCGTTATACATCGACCTGAAATAGCCAGTCGATTATGGATTCAAAAGCGAAGTTTCAGGCAGGCGTACTTCTTGAGCATCCCCCAATCAGTCCCCTCTCCCTTTGGGAGAGGGTTAGGGTGAGGGGCTTTTGATTTGGCGCTTCACTGCTCCTGCGCCCGATAAGCCCCCGGCGTCAGCCCCGTCCACTTCTTGAACGCCCGATGAAACGCCGACGGCTCCGAAAACCCGAGCTGTTCGGCAATCTGTTGCAGCGACAGATCCGCCCGCCCCAAATGATAAATGGCGATATCCCGCCGCAACTGATCCTTCAACTCCTGAAAACTCGTGCCTTCCTCACGCAAATGCCGGCGCAGCGTTTGCGGGCTGATGTGCAGATGCGCCGCGACCGCCTCCAGATCCGGCCAGTTCGCACTGTCGCGACTGAGCAAGCGGCGCAGGCGACTGCTCAGGCTGTCGCCATCATCGGGACGTGAGAGCAGATCGGCGGGGGAGCGTTCGAGGAAATGTTTGAGCGTGCGTTCGTCCTGCAACAGTGGCATAGACAGATAGCGGCTGTGGAATAAAAGGCTGCTTTGATCGGTGTCGAAGGTCAGCGGGCAGGGGAACAGCAGGTCATATTCAGCGCCGTGTTCGGGGCGCGGATAGCTGAAGGTCGCCTGTTCGAGACGAATCCGCTGGCCGATCAGCCAACTACCGAGGCGATGCCAGATCACCAGCAGACTCTCGGTGAGAAAGTGATCCGGGTCCCACATCTGCGAATCGTCGAGGCTCAAACGCACCCATTCGTCTTCACGCGTCAGGCTCAGGCGCGGGGCTTCGGGGAATAGGCTATAAAACAATAAACCGCGTTGCAGCGCTTTCTCCAGATTGCGGCAGTGGATCGAGGCGTGGCACATCATGGCGAAACTGCCGGGCTTGCTCGGGGCGTTGCCGAAACCCAGGTATTCGTCGTCCAGTGCCAGCCACAGGCCCTGAATCAACCGGGTAAATTGTTCCGGGGCAACGCGAGCGCGAGGCTCATCGAGCAATTCCGCGCTGATGCCCAGTTGCATCAGCAGGCCCGAGTAATCGAAGCCCATGCGGCGCGCGCCACCGAGGGCGGCACGGGCAAAATGACTGGCGATGGTGCGTTCGCGCATAAGCGGCAGATCCTTCCTCAGGCGCCGGATGTTAGCCGGCGGCTGGATGCGCCTACAAGGCGGATTTCCGCCAAATTGTAGGACGAGAAGCGGCGAGTTGGCGGAAATCCGCCACACTTGAGTAACCAAGCGGTGACATCCACTCACCTGTAATGCCTGATATCAAAAGGCTTGCAGCGATTCGCACCAAAGTGGCACGGCGTTTGCGATAAGAGCGACAGAAGCGTGCGTTTGTCCCGACCGGAAAACGCCGCTCCAACAACAAATCCCTCCAGTGCAGGAGGGTTCGCAATTCAGGTTTCGCGGTCAACAGATGGATGTTGTCACGCGGGACGCTTGAGGACACTTGCAATGACGACTCGTCAGCCACTGTACAAATCCCTGTATCTACAGGTGATCGTCGCAATCGTTATCGGTATCGCGCTCGGTCACTATTACCCGCAGTTCGGCGTGGCGGTAAAGCCGCTGGGTGACGGGTTCATCAAACTGATCAAAATGATCATCGCCCCGATCATCTTCTGCACCGTGGTCAGCGGCATCGCCGGCATGCAGAACATGAAGTCGGTCGGCAAGACCGGCGGTTACGCTCTTCTGTACTTTGAAATCGTTTCGACCATCGCTTTGCTGGTCGGTCTGGTTGTGGTCAACGTTGTGCAACCGGGCGCCGGCATGCACATCGACGTCGCCACCCTCGACGCTTCGAAAGTCGCTTCTTATGTAGCGGCCGGCGCTGACCAAAGCGTTGTCGGCTTCCTGCTCAACGTGATCCCGACCACCATCGTCGGCGCGTTCGCCACCGGTGACATCCTGCAAGTGCTGATGTTCTCGGTGATCTTCGGTTTCGCCCTGCATCGCCTGGGTGCCTACGGCAAGCCGATCCTCGACTTCATCGATCGCTTCGCCCACGTGATGTTCAACATCATCAACATGATCATGAAGCTCGCGCCAATCGGTGCCTTCGGTGCCATGGCCTTCACCATCGGTGCCTACGGTGTGGGTTCGCTGGTGCAGCTGGGTCAACTGATGATCTGCTTCTACATCACTTGCCTGGCGTTCATCCTCATCGTCCTCGGCGCCATCGCGCGCATGCACGGTTTCAGCGTGCTGAAGATGATCCGTTACATCCGTGAAGAGCTGCTGATCGTCCTCGGCACGTCCTCGTCGGAATCGGTACTGCCACGCATGCTGATCAAGATGGAGCGTCTGGGCGCGAAGAAATCGGTAGTGGGTCTGGTGATCCCGACCGGTTACTCGTTCAACCTCGACGGTACCGCGATCTACCTGACCATGGCTGCGGTGTTCATTGCCCAGGCGACTGACACGCACATGGACATCACTCACCAGATCACTCTGCTGGTGGTGTTGCTACTGTCCTCCAAAGGCGCAGCCGGCGTGACCGGTTCGGGCTTCATCGTGCTGGCAGCGACTCTGTCGGCGGTCGGTCACCTGCCGGTGGCCGGTCTGGCGCTGATCCTCGGTATCGACCGCTTCATGTCCGAAGCCCGCGCACTGACCAACCTGGTCGGTAACGCTGTGGCGACCATCGTGGTTGCCAAGTGGGTGAAAGAGCTGGACACCGACGTGCTGGATGCCGAACTGGCTTCGGGCGGTCGCGGTATCGCTGATACCCGTCCTGAAGATGACCTGGGTGTGGCTGAAGGCCCAACCCCGAGCAGCGTCAAGTAATACTCGCTGTATGAAAAACCCGCTTCGGCGGGTTTTTTCTTGCCTGCGATTTGAGCGTAACGGTCACACCCGCTGACATTTCCGGTGATTGCCGTACGCGGTATCGCTGCCTAGGCTGAGTGCATCGCCCAAGGAGTTCGCCCATGTCCGCACCGCTGGCCTCACTGAAGATCCTCGATTTCTCGACGCTGCTGCCGGGGCCGTTTGCCTCGTTGTTGCTGGCGGACATGGGCGCTGAAGTGCTGCGCATCGAGTCGCCGACGCGCCTGGATCTGCTGCGGGTGTTGCCGCCGCATGATGGCGGAATATCGGCCAGTCATGCCTACCTCAATCGCAACAAACGCAGCCTGGCGCTGGACCTCAAGCAACCCGAGGCGCTGGACGTGGTCAAGCAATTGCTGGCCGATTACGACATCGTCCTCGAGCAGTTTCGCCCCGGTGTCATGGAGCGTTTGGGCCTGGGCTATGAAGCGCTGAAGGCGATCAATCCAAAGTTGATTTACGTGTCGATTACCGGTTACGGCCAGACCGGGCCGTACAAGGATCGCGCCGGGCATGACATCAACTATCTGGCGCTGGCGGGCCTTTCCAGCTACACCGGCCGCGCCGACAGCGGGCCGTTGCCGCTGGGCATGCAGGTGGCGGATGTTGCGGGTGGTTCATTGCATGGGGTGATCGGGTTGTTGGCGGCGGTGATTGCGCGTCAGCAAACCGGGCAGGGCACGCATCTGGATGTGAGCATGACCGATTGCGCGTTCAGTCTGAATGCGATGGCCGGTGCCGGTTATCTGGCGTGCGGTGAAGAGCCTGAATGGGAAGACCAGATGCTCAATGGTGGAAGTTTTTACGACTACTACCGCTCTCGCGATGGGCGCTGGATGTCGGTGGGCAGTCTGGAGCCGGGTTTCATGCAGCAATTGTGTGCGGCGCTGGGCCGGCCGGAGTTGGCGGCGCAGGGTTTGTCGCCCAAGCCTGAACAGCAGCGGGCATTGAAATACGCGCTGACGGTCGAGTTCGAAAAGCATGACTTTGCGCAGTTGTGCGAGTTGTTTGCCGGGATCGATGCGTGTGTCGAGCCGGTGTTGAGCCTGAGTGAGGCGGTGCGCCATCCGCAGTTGCAGGCTCGGGAGTTGGTGACGCAGGTGCCGCGCGGGGATGGCACGACGCAGGCGCAGATCGCCTGTCCGTTGAAGTTTTCCGAGGCGTTGCCGGCGCCGCGGCATGTTGGCGCGGTGTTGGGGCAGCATACGGATCAGGTGTTGGGGGAGTTGGGGTTGAGTCCTTCGAAAATTGAAGAGCTGCGCCGGGCCAAAGTCATTCTTTAGTGCCTGTTCTGGCCTCATCGCTGGCAAGCCAGCTCCCACAGTTTTCGAGGTGTCCCCAGATTCTGTGTACGACAACAAAACCTGTGGGAGCTGGCTTGCCAGCGATGGGGCCAGTCAGGGCAACACAACACTGACTATTCGACGCGCATCTCGCCACTGAACACCAAGGTATTGCGGCAACGGCGACACAAATACCGCCGCCCCTGCCGCACCAGGCCATGGCGCTGCGCCGAAAACGGGAAATCGCTGTCGGCGCACGGGCATTTGTAGATATAGCGGGTCACGCTGCGGCGCTTGATTGCATAGGTGTGGCAGCGATCCGGCGGCAGTTCGTAAACCCCGCGCATGATCAGTTGCCATTCCTCGCCATGGGGCTGGATGCGGTCGCCAAACAACTGATGGGCGATCAGGTGAGCGACTTCGTGGGCCACGGTCTGCTTGAGGAAGTGTTCGGTGTTTTCCCGGTACAGCTGCGGATTGAAGCGCAGCAGGTTCTCGTGCAGATGCGCGACACCGGCTTTTTGCCCGCGCAGCTTGAGACTGACGACTGGGCGTGGGAAAGAACGTTTGAAAAAGGATTCAGCGAGTTGGTAACAATCTTCGACGCGGGTATTGAGTTGCTCGGGCATGCTTGATGGATCTCCAGAGGCGTCGAGTATGCCGCAACCCTGTGCGCTTGCGAATCGCCAAGCTGCCGAATGGTCATCCTCCAAACGACAAGGCCGCCTTGCGGCGGCCTGTATTCAGCCTTTCGAGTCAGTTCGTATAAACGGGACCTACGCCCAGCCCCCAGACAATCACGGTGAACGCCATGATGGCCACCAGCACCACCAGACCCACCGCCAGTACCGAGCTTGAGAACAGAAAACCTTCGTCCGACGGAATATTCATGAACGTCGGCAGCCCCACATACAGCAGATAAACCGTATAACAGATAGCCGCCGTGCCGACGATCATCCCCAGCCACATATGCGGATACAGCGCTGCCAGCCCGCCGACGAACAACGGTGTCGCGGTGTAGGTGGCGAAGGCCACGCAACGGGCCAGGCTTGGATTGGCGTCATAGGTGCGGGCCATCCAGTGCACAAAAGCACCCATGACCGCGACCCCGCCCAACATGGCCAGATACGACATGACCGTCATCCAGATCGCGCTTTCGACGGTGAGCATCACCGGTGCGCGGTTGCCGATCACCCAGCCGACCTGAGTGGTGCCGATAAACGCCGAGACAGCGGGGATCGCCGCCAGAATCAGCGTGTGGGTGAGGTACATGTGGCTGATGCTTTCCTCTTGGTCGCCACGGATTTCCTTCCATTCCTGATCGGGGTGGGTAAAAAGTCCCACTACGTGATGGATCATGCCAGTCACTCCTCTTGTTATTGCCATCGCCCCCCAACGGAGCGCCTACGGGCCAAGGTGGCCGAGCAAATACAGGTCTTCAGATTGTGTGCGACCTTATGTCGCAGTATAGAAAGGTCTTACCCGCACAGGTATTAGGGGCTTAGAGCAAATCGCGCTGTAAACAGGGCGGGTAATCGCCTTGGGGTCTGTAAAAACGTCGCTGCCTGACGACGACAACCTGTGCCCACAACCCCGGGGTTTTTGCGTAAAATGCCGGCCTTTCGTCACATCTCACGGATTTCGCGTCATGGGCACTCTTACGGTCAACCAGAACAAACTGCAAAAGCGCCTGCGCCGCCTGGCCGGCGAAGCGGTCGCCGATTTCAACATGATTGAAGACGGCGACAAGGTCATGGTCTGCCTGTCCGGGGGCAAGGACAGCTACACCATGCTCGACGTGCTGCTGCACCTGCAGAAGGTTGCACCGATCAAGTTCGAGATCGTCGCGGTGAACATGGACCAGAAACAACCGGGCTTCCCCGAACACGTGCTGCCGGCCTATCTGAAAGAACTGGGCGTCGAGTACCACATCGTCGAGAAAGATACCTATTCGGTGGTCAAGGAGCTGATCCCGGAAGGCAAGACCACTTGCTCGTTGTGCTCGCGCCTGCGTCGCGGCACGCTGTACACCTTTGCCGATGAAATCGGCGCGACCAAGATGGCCCTCGGTCACCACCGCGACGACATCGTCGAGACGTTCTTCCTCAACATGTTCTTCAACGGTTCGCTTAAAGCCATGCCGCCGAAGCTGCGTGCCGATGACGGTCGCAACGTGGTGATTCGTCCGCTGGCGTACTGCAACGAGAAAGACATTCAGGCGTACTCGGATTTGAAAGCGTTCCCGATCATCCCGTGCAACCTCTGCGGTTCGCAGGAAAACCTGCAGCGTCAGGTGGTCAAGGAAATGCTGCAGGACTGGGAACGCAAAACCCCGGGCCGCACCGAAAGCATCTTCCGCAGTCTGCAGAACGTGATCCCGTCGCAACTGGCCGACCGCAACCTGTTCGACTTCACCAGCCTGAAGATCGACGAGACAGCGGCTTCGCGCTTCGTCAACGTCGTCAATCTGTAAATCCATTTCAAATGTGGGAGCGAGCCTGCTCGCGAAGAGGGAGTCTCAGTCAACAAATCAGTTGAATGACACACCGCTTTCGCGAGCAGGCTCGCTCCCACATTGGTTTCTTCGCTTCATTCAATAGGAGAGGGCATGCGCGATTACAAGTGGCTGCACGAATACTGTCTGAACCGCTTCGGTTCGGCGGCTGAACTGGAAGCCCATCTGCCCGTCCCCAAGACTCCCGCACAACTGCGCAAGATCAGCGACGACCGCTACCTCTCGACCATGGCTTTGCGCGTATTTCGCGCCGGCCTCAAGCACAGTCTGGTCGACGCCAAGTGGCTGGCTTTCGAAGAAGTGTTCTTCAAGTTCGACCCGGAAAAAGTCGTGCTGATGAGTGCCGAACATCTCGAACGCCTGATGCAGGACGCGCGAATCATCCGTCACCTTGGCAAGCTCAAGAGCGTGCCGCGCAATGCGCAGTTCATTCTCGATGTGGAGAAGGAGAAGGGCAGTTTCGGGGCTTTGATTGCCGACTGGCCGGTGACCGATATCGTCGGTCTGTGGACGTACCTGAAAAAGCACGGCCATCAATTGGGCGGGCTGTCGGCGCCACGCTTTTTGCGCATGGTCGGCAAGGATACGTTCGTGCCGAGCTACGACGTGGTCGCGGCGCTGAATGCACAGAAGATCGTCGACAAAGTGCCGACCAGTCTGCGTGATCTGGCGATTGTGCAGGATGTGTTCAACCAGTGGCATGAACAGAGCGGCGGACGGGCGATGAGTCAGATTTCGATGATGCTCGCGTACACCGTCAACCATTGAGTCAATCCGATCGTTCCCATGCTCCGCGGGGAATGCCGCCCGGGACGCTCCGCGTCCCTGAGACGCAGAGCGTCTCTGGATGCATTCCCACGCAGAGCGTGGGAACGATCGAATGTAGGAGCTGCCGAAGGCTGCGATCTTTTTCTATCAGGCGACGGAGATTTCGCCTTCACCCGCCAATTTGCGATTCAACTGATACCGCCACCGCACATACAACAGCGCCGAGCAGAACACCGCCAGGCTCGCGACCATCTCCAGCACGCCAAACAACTGTCGGTTCGGGTCATACGCCGCCAGTGCGCCTTTGATGAAATACAGATTCACCACAAAACACATCCACGAATGCCCACGGGCGCTGCCCATGATCATCGCCGGTGCGAGAACGATCCACGGGATCAGCTCGACCAGCAGAATCACCCACGGCCGCGCACCGTGCAGATCGGCGAACAGCAGGTAGTAGGCTGCGAGCAAACCGGCGAGGGCGAAAAAACTCAGCAGACTGAGCATCCGCATCGCCTTCACTCGCGGCTCAAGCCACTCGACACTCGGCAGAATCTTCGGCTTCTTCGCCATCTCAGCCCACCAGTTTCTGAGCGGTTTTGGCCAGCCGCAGACCCAATGCACGACACAGCGTCACTTCATGCTGATCAAGGCCTTTTTTACCGTCAGCCCCGGCATGATGGCTGGCACCGTAAGGCGTACCGCCGCCCTGGGTTTCCAGCAACGCCGACTCGCTGTACGGCAGGCCGGTGATGAGCATGCCGTGGTGCAACAGCGGCAGCATCATCGACAGCAGGGTGGTTTCCTGACCGCCATGCAGGCTGGCGGTGGAGGTGAACACGCCGGCCGGTTTGCCGACGAGCGCGCCGGTCAGCCACAGGTTGCTGGTGCCGTCGAGGAAGTACTTCAGCGGTGCGGCCATGTTGCCGAAACGCGTCGGGCTGCCGAGGGCCAGGCCAGCGCAGTTCTTCAGATCATCCAGGGTCGCGTACAGCGCGCCTTCATCCGGGATATCCGAAGCCACGGCTTCGCATTCGGTGGAGATCGCCGGCACGGTGCGCAGGCGCGCTTCGAGGCCGGCCTGTTCGACACCACGGGCAATCTGCCGGGCCATCTCGTTGGTCGAGCCGCTGCGGCTGTAATACAGCACCAGAATGTACGGCGCGCTCACGGCAACAACTCCAAAACATTTTCCGGCGGACGACCGATGACGGCTTTGTCGCCGACTTCAAGAATCGGTCGCTCCATCAGTTTTGGATGCTGAGCAATGGCGTCGATCAATTGCGCTTCGCTGAGGCTTTCGTCCGCCAGCTGAAGCATTTTGTATTCATCTTCCCCGCTGCGCAGCAACTGACGCGCGCTGATCCCCAGCTTGCCGAGCAGGGCCTTGAGTTGCGCCGCATTCAGCGGGGTTTCGAGGTAACGCACGACGTTCGGGGTCAGGCCGCGGGCTTCAAGAAGCTCCAGCGCGCTGCGGGATTTCGAGCAGCGCGGATTGTGATAAAGCGTCAGATCGGTCATGGCGGGTCGCTTCTGGCGTAAAGTGGCGGCTATTCTAACTGTGCAGCGCGCAATCCAGAACCTTCGGAGGCAATGGGTCGCAGGCGCCTTCAAATTTTCACAAGGAACATGACATGACACGGCGATTGGCAGCGGCATTGACGATAATCGGGGCGTTGATGCTGGGGGGCTGCGGCAACGACTACGGCATTGACCAGAACGGTCAGAAGGTAGCGTCGGAGCGTCTGGACAAACAATGGGTGGTGCTCAATTACTGGGCCGAATGGTGCGGCCCGTGCCGGACCGAGATCCCGGAACTCAACCATTTGGCTGATGAGTTGAAGAGCAAGAACGTTGGCGTGTTCGGGGTCAACTTCGACAACGTGCAGGGTGTGGAACTGAAAGACGCCAGCGAAAAGCTCGGCATCAAGTTCACCGTGCTGGCGCAGGATCCGGCGGAGTTGTTCGAGTTGCCACGCAGTGAGGCACTGCCGGTGACGTACATCATCGACAACAAAGGCAAGGTGCGTGAGCAGTTGATGGGGGAGCAGACGGCGGCGGGGGTGATGGCCAAGCTTGAGGCTCTGCAGGCGACCAAGTAACGTCAAAAGCCCCTCACCCCAGCCCTCTCCCAGAGGGAGAGGGAGCCGACCGAGGTGTCTGGCGAGGTACATCGACCTGAAAAAACCAGTCGATTATGGATTCACCAAAGCCAGATCCAGTCGATTATGGATTCAGTTGCACTCGTTCAGGTCGGCGTACCTCTCCAATATCCCTCAATCAGTCCCCTCTCCCTCTGGGAGAGGGTTAGGGTGAGGGCTTTTTAACCCTCTTCGAGCCACCAACGCAAAGGCTTGCCTTCAGCCGGCCAGAAGCGCATCTGCTCGATCGGCGAGATGTCCCAGCGCTGGACGTGCTCCAGCGCCTGCAGGAAGCGTTGCTCCTGCTCCATCAATGCCGGTGCACAGAGCTTGCGGGTCTTGCCGATTTTGCCGAAGGTCAGCTTGTCACCTTCCAGCGTGTACGGCGCGAACCAATGGTTGCAGCCACCGTTGCCGTAGGCGCGGCCGTCATCGCCCAGGGTCACGGTCAGGTGGCTGTAATCCATCAGCGGCCGCTCGCCGATCCACTCCAGAATGTAGCTGCGGTTCTGTTGCAGTTGCACAGGTTCTGCCGCGCACCCCACCAGACCCACACCGACCATAGCGGTCAGGGCAAAGCGTTTCATCACGCAGGCTCCTGGCATTTCGGGCACAGGTGCTTGTCGCCAACGGCTTTCCAGCCCAACTCGGCGATGCGCGCGGTGGCCGCCGGTTTCTCGGCGGCTTTGCCCAGTTTGGCGTCCACGGCGAATTCGAAGCTCAGTTCTTTGGCGCAGCTGTCGCAGTTGACCTGCCAGGTGTGGATCGCCAGTTCACCGAACACCGGGCCGGTGGTCATCGCGGTCCATTGGCCCGGCGGATTGATCAGGTGGCGGACGGTTTCAACGGTCAGGCGCATGGACAAGTCCTTGCTGCCTTTGAGGGTGACCAACAGGGCGTCACCGATGCGAATCGAACCACCATTGCCGGTGACCTGATAGCGGCCCGGAACGAGGGCGCGGCATTCGGTGAGGGTGTGTTGCGGGTTCATCAGGGTGTAGCGGAAATCGTGTTCGACCATGGGTCCTCCAAATATGCGCGACATGCTAGCACGGGCTTGATTGCAGAATGATGCGCGCGTGCGACCTTCGATCCGGTTCAAATGCGGCGACGCTCATGGCAAACTGCCGGCCTCGACTCTGAAGGAACGGAACATGGCGCTGATCGAATGTTATGAATGCAAGAAGAGCATCAGCTCCGAGGCCAATGCGTGCATTCATTGTGGGGCCCCGATGGCGGAGCAAATCGCTCACGCCGAGGCGCAGACAGTCGCGGCACCGGCTCAGCCTGCGACGATTTCTTTCGGCAGTCTGCCGCGTAACAAGACTGTGCCCGAGGCCATTGCACCGGCACCTGAACCGCAGCCGTTACCGAAAGTCATGCCGGCCGCCGCGCGGCGTCGGCGCCAGCCGCCAGCTGAACAACCGGCTACCAAGCAGACCAGCACCGATGGCAGTCGTCCGGTGGAAGGCTGGCTGAAGATCATGATCTTCCTGCTGCCGATGTTTTTCGTCTGGTTCCTGCTGCGCAATGGCCATTCGATGAAGCAGCGCTTTTTTGGCTTCGGCTGGCTGGCGATGCTGATTCTGGCGTCCTCGCTCTCACCGAAATAAGCCGATAACCGTCAACCCTCGACCTGGTTCTGTGGCGCTCCAGCCGCCCAGGTCGCGATGTTGTGCAAAGTGGTCGCGGCAATCGCACCCAGTGCTTCACGCGTCAGAAAGGCCTGATGCGCAGTAATGATCACGTTGGGAAAAGTCAGCAATCGCGCCAGCACATCATCCTGCAAGGGCAGGTCGGAGCGATCCTCGAAAAACAGTTGCGCCTCTTCTTCATAGACATCCAGACCTAGATAGCCGAGTTGGCCGTCCTTCAAGGCGTCAATCAATGCCGGGGTATCGACCAGACCGCCGCGACCGGTATTGATCAGCATGCTGCCCGCCTGCATGTGCGCCAGTGAATCGCGGTTGATCAAGTGTTTGCTCTGCTCGTTGAGCGGGCAGTGCAGGCTGATGATCCGCGACTGCGCAAGCAGTTCGGGCAGGCTCAGATAGTGCGCACCCAAGGCGAGAACTTCCGGGTTCGGAAAGGGATCGTAGGCCAGCAGTTCACAGCCGAAACCGTGCATGATTTTCGCGAAGGTCGCGCCGATCTGCCCGGTGCCGACGATCCCCACGGTCTTGCCGACCAGATCGAAACCGGTTAATCCATGCAGGCTGAAATCGCCTTCACGGGTGCGGTTGTAGGCGCGGTGCAGACGACGGTTGAGGGCGAGGATCAGCGCCACGGCGTGTTCGGCCACCGCATGTGGCGAGTAGGCCGGTACGCGCACCACGGCCAGTCCGAGACGTTTCGCTGCGGCCAGATCGACATGGTTGTAACCCGCCGAGCGCAGGGCAATCAAGCGCGTGCCACCCGCGGCCAGGCGCTCCAGCACCGCAGCGCTGAGGTCATCATTGATGAACGCGCAGACCACTTCATGTTTATCGGCCAGGGCCGCCGTATCGAGGCTGAGCCGGGCCGGTTGAAAGTGCAGCTCGATACCTGCCGGGCAATCGGCGGCGAGGAAGCTGTCGCGGTCATAGGTCTGGCTACTGAAAACAAGCGTGCGCATGAAATCCTCCTGGAGCATCGACACGGATTGAATCACCCGAACCCACTTTAGCGCTGCCGGTGTTGGCCGGCATTGCCGTGGATCAGGCGCTGATCTTCGCTTGCGCCGCGAGCCGATTGATCGCGCGCTCCAGTTCTTCCAGCGCTGCCACGGCCTTCGGGTCGTCCTGCTTGAGCAGGGTTTCGCTGCGCTGACAGGCCGCGCGCAATTGCGGTACGCCGCAATAACGGGTGGCACCGTGCAGACGATGGACGCGTTCGATCAATGCGTTCTGGTCGCGGTTTTCGCACGCCGCGCGGATGGCTTCGCGGTCGGCTTCCAGTGAGGCGAGCAGCATGGCCAGCATGTCCGCAGCGAGATCAGCCTTGCCGGCGGCCAGGCGCAAACCTTCCTCGTGATCGAGCACCGGCAGTTCATTGTTGCCAGCGGAATTTTCGCTGGTCCGCTCCGGCCCTTGATTGCGCAAGGCCAGGCCGGTCCATTTCAGCACCACTTGCGCCAGTTGCCGCTCGCTGATCGGTTTGGTCAGGTAGTCGTCCATGCCACTTTGCAGCAGCGCGCGTTTTTCATTGGCCATAGCGTGGGCGGTGAGGGCGACGATTGGCAGCGGCGTGCAGTGCCGTTCGCTTTCCCACTGGCGAATGGTTTCAGTGCTCTGACGGCCGTCCATGCCCGGCATCTGCACGTCCATCAGCACCAGATCGAAGGACTCGCTCTGTACGGCTTTGACCGCCGCGTAGCCGCTTTCCACCGCGAGCACCTTGGCGCCCATGTCTTCGAGCAGGGTTTGCACCAGCAGCAGGTTGGCCGGGTTGTCGTCGACACAGAGTACTTTCGGCGCGCGGCTCGACAGTGGTTCGCCCGGCTCATTGCGGGGCTGGCGCGGATTGACCAGATCGGCCAGGGCGCGGCGCAATTTGCGCGTGCAGGCTGGTTTCGCTTGCAGTTGGCTGTGCGGGTTCGGCACCGACAAATGGAACAGCGTCTGCTCGGTGGTCGGGCATAGCACCAGCACTTTGCAGCCGAGGTGTTCGAGGTCCCAGATGTGCTGGTTCAATCGCTCGGGCAGCATGTCGTTGCTGGTGATGCCGATGACCGCCAGATCAATCGCCTGATCAGTCTGGTGCGCGCCGGTGACGCCGTTGGTCAAGGTTTCGAGGGTATTGAACGGGGTGACATCGAGGCCACAGTCTTCCAGTTGGTGCTGCAAGGCCTGACGCGCCAGTTCGTGATTTTCCAGCACCGCGACGCGGCGCCCGAGCAACGGCGCGGCCGGCAAGTCTTCGGCGTCGTCGCGGGTCTTGGGCAGGCTCAGGCTGATCCAGAATTCCGAGCCTTCGCCCGGTGTGCTGTCAACGCCGATTTCGCCGCCCATCTGTTCGATCAGGCGCTTGGAAATCACCAGCCCCAGACCCGTGCCGCCCGGTTGCCGCGACAGCGAGTTGTCGGCCTGACTGAACGCCTGGAACAACGCGCGCACGTCCTGATTCGACAGGCCGATGCCGGTGTCCTGAATGCTGATGCGCAGTTGCACGCTGTCTTCGTGTTCATCTTCAAGCATCGCCCGGGCGACGATGGTGCCTTCGCGGGTGAACTTGATGGCGTTGCTGACCAGGTTGGTGAGGATCTGCTTCAGACGCAGCGGGTCACCGACCAGCGACAGCGGCGTGTCGCGATAGACCAGACTGACCAGTTCCAGCTGCTTGGCGTGCGCGGCGGGGGCGAGGATGGTCAGGGTGTCCTGCAACAGGTCGCGCAGGTTGAACGGAATATGGTCGAGCACCAGTTTGCCGGCCTCGATTTTCGAGAAGTCGAGGATCTCGTTGATGATCCCCAGCAGGCTGTCGGCGGATTTTTCGATGGTGCCCAGATAATCGAGCTGGCGCGGGGTCAGTTCGCTTTTCTGCAACAAATGCGTGAAACCTAGAATGCCGTTGAGCGGCGTGCGGATTTCGTGGCTCATGTTGGCGAGGAATTCGGATTTGATCCGGCTGGCCTCCAGCGCTTCTTTGCGCGCCAGATCCAGTTCGATGTTCTGGATCTCGATGGTTTCCAGGTTCTGGCGCACGTCTTCGGTGGCCTGATCGACACTGTGTTGCAGTTCTTCGCGGGCGTTCTGCAGGGTGCCGGCCATGCGGTTGATGCCTGAGGCCAGTTCGTCCAGCTCCTGACTGCCGAGCGGCGGCAAACGCGTTTCCAGGTGGCCGTCCTTGAGTTGTGCGACGGCTTGTTTGATCTGGCTCAGCGGACGGTTGATGGTGCGGCCCATGCGCAACGCCAGCAGTGCCGCGCCCGCCAGGCCGGCGACAATCAGCAACAGACTGGCAAACAGGCTGCGATAACCGCGCAGCAGCATGCCGTTGTGCGACAGCTCCAATTCGACCCAGCCGAGCAGTCGGTCGGATTCTTGCGGGATCAGTTCGCCGGCGAGATTGCGATGTTTGCCGAACACTGGCATCAGGTAACGCGTCGCGTCATTGCCGCTGCGCCGTTGCAAATGCGCGCTGTCGCCGCTCGGCGGCTGATTGAGCATGGTCGGGCCAGCATGCGCCAGCGGCGAGCGATCCGGGGCAAGGAAGGTCACCGCGCGCACGTCCGGTTGTTCAAGGGACTGAGTGGCGATGCGCTCCAGCAACTCGCTGTTGCCGTGGCCCATGGCAGGTGCCACCAGCGGCGCCAGTTGCTCGGCGATCATTTCGCCGCGCTGCATCAATTGGCTCTGCAAGTCGGACTGCTGCGTCCAGGTGAAATAACCACCGAGCACCAGTGCCATCAGGCTGGTCGGCAACAAGGTCAGCAACAACACGCGACCTTTGATTCCCAGTTTCTTGAGCACGCCTATCTCCTGCATCCCGCTGATCTGTTGACTCATGCGTGCATCCGGCACGCGGCATGGGCGCAGTGTAGCGATTTGCTCGCGGGCAATCTTCGGAAAAATGCACTCGTGTTAGGGCAGGGTGGCGGTGTTCATTTGTCGGTTGGGCCAACCTTGAGTTGCCCGATCTCCGGCAATCTTGAATAATCACTCTCAACTGAGAATTACTTGCAGATACTCATGACTCCTGTTTCCGCTGGCCAGCCACGCATTCTCTCCATCGAAGACGATCCGGTGCTCGGTGCCTATGTTCATGAACATCTGGGCCGCAGCGGCTTTCAGGTGACCTGGTGCCAGAACGGCCAGGAAGGCCTGAGCATCGCCACGCGCCAACCGTTCGACGTGGTGCTGATGGATATTCTGTTGCCGGGCATGGACGGCTTGAATGTGTTGACGCAATTGCGCCAGAGCCATTCGACGCCGGTGTTGCTGATGTCGGCCCTCGGCGCTGAGGCGGATCGCATCAGTGGTTTTCGTCTGGGCGCCGACGATTATTTGCCCAAACCGTTCAGCATGGCCGAGTTGCATGTGCGCATCGAAGCGATTTTGCGCCGGGTCGCGCTGGATCGGCGCCCGGCGTTGCTGGCGGCGCCAGTGGTGGCCGGCACGCTGCGGTTCGACGATGAACGGTGCGATGTGTTTTTCCGCGAGCAAGCCGCCGGGCTGACCCGCAGCGAGTTCCGTTTGCTCGAAACCCTCAATCGCAATGACGAGGAAGTACTGAGCAAAGCCTTCCTTTATCAGCACGTTTTGCAACGCGGCTACGCGGCCCACGACCGCAGCCTCGACATGCACATCAGCCAGATCCGTCGCAAACTGAAAGCCATCGGTTACACCGAGCGTGAAGTGCGCACCGTGTGGGGCAAGGGTTACGTGTTGAGCGCCGCTGATGAAACGCTCTGAACTGCCGGGGCGGCATTCACTGTTCTGGAAACTGGCGTTTCTGCTGGTCGCATTTTGTCTGCTGATGATCTGGCTGAGCTGGTCGTGGGGCCGTTATATGGAGGAGCGCAACCAGTTCCTCTCCGACGAAGCGCGGGGCACCCTGACGCGTTACGCCGCGCAAGCGGAACAGGCGTGGCAGCACGGCGGCCGCAGCGGGGTCGATGACTGGTTGCAGAGCATGGAATTGCGCGAAGCCAGTTGGGTTGGCGTCATCGGCGGCAATTTGCAGTCGTTGAGCAGTGATCCGCTGAATGAACAGGAAATCCAGCACTTGACCTTCTTGCGCGGTCTCGACTGGCCGATCCACAAGAAAGGCCGGCCGTGGTTACGTATTCCATTCCCTCAAGAGCCCGCCGCCGGCAGTCTGGTGATCGAATTGCCCGAGCGATTTCTGCCGGGTAAATATCGGCTGTTCTGGCGCGTCATCACCAACGGCGTGATTCCTGGTCTGTTCACTTTATTGCTGTGCGTCGGCCTGTATCGGTTGCTGGTGGTGCCGCTGAACAACCTGCGTGAACAGGCCAACGCCTGGCGCGCCGATCAATTGAATGTGCGGTTGTCGAGCGGCATCACCCAGCGCCCGGATGAACTCGGCGAGCTGGCGCGGGCGTTCGACTCCATGTCCGAGCGTCTGCAATCGACCGTCGCCCTGCAACAGCAATTGCTCCGTGATTTGTCCCACGAGTTGCGTACGCCGTTGAGCCGATTGCGCGTGGCCAGTGAAAGCGAGCAAGACTTGGTGCAGCTACGCGAACGTATCGGTCGCGAAGTCGACGGCATGCAACGCTTGGTCGAAGACACCCTGCAACTGGCTTGGCTCGATACCGAGCGCTCGCCATTGCCCGACGAGGCGATTCAGATCCAGGCCCTGTGGGAAATGCTCACCGACAATGCCTGTTATGAAAGCGGCTGGCCGAGTCTGCAATTGCAGTGTTCGGTCGAGTCCTCATGCTGGGTGCGCGGCAACCTGAATACGCTGGCGCAGGCGCTGGAGAACATTTTGCGCAACGCGATTCGGCATTCGCCGGCGGGTGGGATCGTGCGTCTTGATGGACGGCGCGAGTGTGATTACTGGCACCTGTGGCTGGAAGATCAGGGCGGCGGGGTGGCGGAAGGGGATCTGGAACGGATCTTCTCACCGTTCACCCGCCTCGATGGCTCGCGCCCTGGGGACGGCGGTTTTGGCTTGGGGCTGAGCATCGCGCGCAATGCCGTGCAGCGTCAGGGCGGAAGGATTTGGGCGGAGAATGGCAGGGCGGGGTTGCGGCTGAATTTGCGGTTGCTGGCGGATGACGGTGTTGCGCCGACTGACGCTATCGCTGGCAAGCCAGCTCCCACAGGGAATGTGTTTCACCCGCAGATTGTTTGAGCAATACAAGACAGTGTCAGCACTGCTGACACTATTAATAGAGCAACACGGGTCACTGTGGGAGCTGGCTTGCCAGCGATGAGGCCATTCGCATCGCCGCAAACAAAGATGACCCGACGTAAAAGTCGCACCACTGGTGCGACTTTTATTGCTTACTCCCATCCCACAGGGAATATGTTTCACCCCCAGATAGTGGAACAGGACAAGAGAGTGTCAGCACTGCTGACATAATTGATGGCGCAACACTAACCACTGTGGGAGCTGGCTTGCCAGCGATGAGGCCATTCGCATCGCCGCAAACAAAGATGACCCGACGTAAAAGTCTCACCAGTGGTGAGACTATTGCTGCTTATTCCCATAAACCATAAGCACCGCACTTTGCGTGATATGGCCTGCGCGGGTTTGCCGGTATGATAGGCGCCCCCGCACGTCTGGATTGCGAATACGCCATGACCCTGCAGTACCCAACCATCGCCGATTGCGTCGGCAACACGCCGCTGGTGCGTTTGCAGCGCCTGCCCGGCGCTACCAGCAACACCCTATTGCTCAAGCTCGAAGGGAATAACCCGGCGGGTTCGGTCAAGGACCGTCCGGCGTTGTCGATGATCACTCGCGCCGAGTTGCGCGGGCAGATCCAGGCCGGCGATACGCTGATCGAAGCGACCTCGGGCAACACCGGGATCGCGCTGGCCATGGCCGCTGCGATCAAGGGTTACAAGATGATCCTGATCATGCCCGACAACTCCAGCGCCGAACGTAAAGCGGCGATGACCGCGTACGGTGCCGAGCTGATTCTGGTCAGCCAGGAAGAGGGCATGGAAGGCGCCCGCGATCTTGCGCAGCGCATGGAGGCCGAAGGCCGTGGCAAGGTGCTCGATCAGTTCGCCAATGGCGACAATCCTGAGGCGCACTACACCACCACCGGTCCGGAAATCTGGCGTCAGACCCAGGGCACCATCACCCATTTCGTCAGTTCGATGGGCACCACCGGCACCATCATGGGCGTGTCGCGCTACTTGAAAGAGCAGAGCGACAAGGTGCAGATCGTCGGTCTGCAACCGATGGAAGGCTCGGCCATTCCCGGTATTCGCCGCTGGCCGCAGGAATACCTGCCGAAGATCTATCAGGCTGATCGCGTTGATCGCATCGTCGACATGGCGCAAAGCGAAGCCGAGGACGTGACCCGTCGTCTGGCCCGCGAAGAAGGTATCTTCTGCGGCGTGTCCTCGGGTGGTGCGGTGGCAGCGATGCTGCGCCTGTCCAAAGAAGTTGAAAACGCGGTGATCGTCGCGATCATCTGCGACCGTGGCGACCGTTACCTGTCGACCGGCATTTTCGACGCGCCCAACTGATGGCCAAGCACGAGAGAGGCCTGCGCTTCCAGCCCACCGGCGGCAGCAAGGCCGTGCAAATCCCGACCGGCAAAAAGCAGCGTTTGAGCATCGAACGCCTGGCCAATGACGGTCGCGGTATCGCTTTTTTCGAAGGCAAAACCTGGTTCGTCCTCGGCGCCCTCGCCGGTGAAGAGGTCGAAGCGCGGGTGCTTGGCGCTCACGGCAAAGTGGTCGAAGCGCGCACCGAGCGCGTGTTCAAGGCCAGCGAATTGCGTCGCCCGGCACCGTGTCAGCACGCCGGCCGTTGCGGCGGTTGCAGCGTCCAGCATTTGCCCCACGGCGAACAGCTTGCCCTGAAACAGCGCATGCTCGCCGAGCAATTGTCGCGTGTCGCCGGTGTCGAACCTGAAGAGTGGGCAGCGCCGCTGACCGGTCCCGAATTCGGCTATCGCCGTCGCGCCCGCATCGCCGTGCGCTGGGACATGAAAGCGAAGAAACTCGAAGTGGGTTTCCGTGCCGCTGGCAGCCAGGACATTGTCGCCATCAGCGAATGCCCGGTGCTGGTACAGCCCTTGCAACCGATCATGACCCGTTTGCCGGAGATGCTCCGTCGTTTGAGCAAACCGCAGGCGCTGGGGCATGTCGAGTTGTTCAGCGGCTCGTCTCTGGCGGTGTTGCTGCGGCATATGGCGCCGTTGTCCGAAGCGGACCTGACGATTCTCAAAGAATTCTGCCAGTTCCATGAAGCGCAATTGTGGCTGCATGGCGAAGGCGAGCCGCAACCGGTCGATGCCACCCAGTCGCTGGGTTATCGCCTGGAGCAGTGGGATCTGGATCTGGCGTACCGACCGGGTGACTTCATTCAGGTCAATGCCGGCGTCAACGAAGCCATGGTCGCGCAAGCGCTGGACTGGCTGAAACCCGGCAGCGACGAGCGTGTGCTGGATCTGTTCTGCGGCTTGGGCAACTTCGCCTTGCCACTGGCCAAAACCGTGCGCGAAGTCGTTGCGGTGGAAGGCGTGCAGACGATGGTCGATCGCGCGGAAGCCAACGCGGCTAGTAACAATTTGCATAACACAAAGTTTTTTCAAGCCGATTTATCCCAGCCTTTGACCGATGCCCAGTGGATCGGAAACGGCTTTTCTGCGGTACTCTTGGACCCACCGCGTGACGGTGCTTTCGAGGTGGTTCGCAAGTTGGCGACCCTGGGTGCCAAACGGTTGGTGTATGTGTCGTGCAACCCTGCAACTCTGGCGCGCGACACGGTCGAATTGATCAAGCAGGGCTACCGGTTAAAACGTGCCGGGATTCTCGATATGTTTCCTCAGACGGCACATGTCGAGGCCATGGCGTTATTTGAAGCGAGCCAGGATGGCTCGTCTGAATCCGTCTGATCTGTCCGCACAGCGCTCGCTTTAGCCCCGCGAGCGCGAACGGGCAACAAGGATCAGCGATTTGACGCATTGAATCTGCGTCGTAGGGAAGGTAAAGCAAGATGGTACAGGTGAGAGCACACCAGCCGATCAACACTGACGGCAGTATCAATCTCGAGGCTTGGCTCGATCACGCGGTCAGTGTCGATCTGGCACTGGATCGCGAAGCCTTGAAGGAAGCCTGCGAGTTCGCTCGCGAGGCCGAACAACAGTCCAATGCCAAGAAGAATCTGTGGGCCGAAGGCTCCGGCAGTTTCAGTACGGGCCTGGAAATCGCCGAGATTCTCGCCGACCTCAAGCTCGATCAGGATTCGCTGGTCGCGGCGGTCCTGTATCGCGGCGTACGCGAGGGCCAGATCGAACTCGCGGCCATCGGCCAGCGCTTCGGTCCGGTGGTGGCCAAGCTGATCGACGGTGTGCAGCGCATGGCCGCCATCAGTGCCAGTCTCAGCCCGCGTCAGTCGATGGTCATGGGCACGCAAGGGCAGGTGGAAAACCTGCGCAAGATGCTCGTCGCCATGGTCGACGACGTTCGCGTCGCGCTGATCAAACTGGCCGAACGGACCTGCGCCATTCGTGCAGTGAAAACCGCTGACGACGAAAAGCGTAACCGCGTCGCCCGCGAAGTTTTCGACATCTATGCGCCGCTCGCGCACCGCCTCGGCATCGGTCATATCAAATGGGAACTGGAGGACTTGTCCTTCCGTTATCTCGAGCCGGATCAATACAAGCAGATCGCCAAGTTGCTCCATGAGCGACGGCTGGACCGTGAGCGTTTCATCGCCGATGTGATGACCCAGCTCAAGGATGAATTGCAGGCCACCGGCGTCGATGCCGACATCAGCGGCCGGGCCAAACACATCTATTCGATCTGGCGCAAAATGCAGCGCAAGGGGCTGGAATTCAGCCAGATCTACGACGTGCGTGCGGTACGTGTGCTGGTGCCGGAAATGCGCGACTGCTACACCGCGCTGGGCATCGTCCACACTTTGTGGCGGCACATCCCGAAAGAGTTCGACGACTACATCGCCAACCCGAAAGAGAACGGCTACCGCTCGCTGCACACGGCGGTGATCGGCCCTGAGGGTAAAGTGCTCGAGGTGCAGATTCGTACGCACTCGATGCACGAAGAGGCCGAGCTCGGTGTCTGTGCGCACTGGCGCTACAAGGGCACCGATGTCAAATCCGGCTCGAACCACTACGAAGAGAAAATCTCCTGGCTACGTCAGGTCCTCGAGTGGCACGAAGAGCTGGGCGATATCGGTGGTCTGGCCGAACAGCTGCGCGTCGATATCGAGCCGGACCGGGTGTACATCTTCACTCCGGACGGTCACGCCATCGACTTGCCGAAAGGCGCGACGCCGCTGGACTTCGCTTACCGCGTGCACACCGAGATCGGCCACAACTGCCGTGGCGCGAAGATCAACGGGCGCATCGTGCCGCTCAACTACAGCCTGCAGACCGGTGAGCAGGTCGAGATCATCACCAGCAAGCACGGCACGCCGAGCCGCGACTGGCTTAACTCCAACCTTGGTTACGTCACGACCTCGCGGGCGCGGGCGAAGATCGTTCACTGGTTCAAACTGCAGGCGCGCGACCAGAACGTTGCCGCCGGTAAAACCCTGATCGAACGCGAACTGACACGCCTCGGCCTGCCCGCGGTGGACTTCGACAAGCTGGCCGACAAGGCCAACATGAAAACCGCCGAAGACATGTTCGCCGCCCTCGGTGCCGGCGACTTGCGTCTGGCGCAACTGGTCAACCTCGCGCAGCAACTGGTCGAGCCGGAACGCGGCAACGAGCAACTGGAGCTGATTCCACGCAAAGCCACCGGTTACAAGCCGGGCAAGCGTGGCGACATTCAGATCCAGGGCGTCGGCAACCTGATGACGCAGATGGCCGGCTGCTGCCAGCCGCTGCCTGGCGATGCGATCGTCGGTTACATCACCCAGGGCCGTGGCGTCAGCATTCACCGTCAGGACTGCGCCTCGGTGCTGCAACTGGGCGGGCGTGAGCCGGAGCGGATCATTCAAGTCAGCTGGGGCCCGGTGCCGGTGCTCACCTATCCGGTGGACATCGTCATCCGTGCCTACGACCGCTCCGGTCTGCTGCGTGACGTCTCGCAGGTGCTGCTCAACGAGCGTATCAACGTGCTGGCGGTCAACACCCGCTCGAACAAAGAGGACAACACCGCGCTGATGTCGCTGACCATCGAGATCCCGGGTCTGGATGCGCTGGGGCGGTTGCTCGGGCGGATTTCGCAGTTGCCGAACATCATCGAAACGCGGCGTAACCGTACCCCTTGATGACCAATCCGATCAACTGTGGGAGCTGGCTTGCCAGCGATTGCATCACCTCGATTGTCCTGAAACACCGAGGTGCCCGCAT
Organism: Pseudomonas sp. VD-NE ins; assembly: GCF_031882575.1. Taxonomy (NCBI): domain Bacteria; kingdom Pseudomonadati; phylum Pseudomonadota; class Gammaproteobacteria; order Pseudomonadales; family Pseudomonadaceae; genus Pseudomonas; species Pseudomonas sp. VD-NE ins. The sequence goes on along the minus strand of NZ_CP134772.1, from coordinate 4,918,262 downwards.
CGCTGGCAAGCCAGCTCCCACAGGGTTTTGTGGTGAGACAGCTAAATGATGTACAGCCTTGAAGACCTGCTCCACCTGATGAACCGTCTGCGCGATCCGCAGTACGGTTGCCCGTGGGACATCAAGCAAACCTACGCGACCATCGTTCCGCACACCCTCGAAGAAGCTTACGAAGTGGCCGACGCCATCGAACGCGGCGACTTCGATCATCTGCAGGGCGAGCTGGGCGACTTGCTGTTCCAAGTGGTTTATTACAGCCAGTTGGCCAAGGAAGAAGGGCGTTTCGATTTTGCCGGGGTGATCGACAGCATTACCCGCAAGCTGATCCGTCGTCATCCCCACGTGTTTCCGACTGGTGATCTGTACGCGCCGCTGGATGTTCCGCGCTTGAGCGAAGAACAGGTCAAGCAGCGCTGGGAAGAGATCAAGGCCGAGGAACGCGCCGAGAAGTCCGCCGCGCCTGAGCAACTGTCACTGCTCGACGATGTGCCGGCGACGCTGCCGGCCTTGTCGCGTTCAGCCAAGTTGCAGAAGCGCGCAGGACAGGTCGGTTTCGACTGGCCGGACGCCTTGCCGGTGCTCGACAAGGTCCGCGAGGAACTCGATGAAGTCCTCGAAGCCATGGCCGAAAACGATCCCGTCGCCGTGGCTGACGAGATCGGCGACCTGCTGTTTTCCGTGGTCAATCTGGCCCGGCATTTGAAAGTCGACCCGGAAACGGCATTGCGTGGCGCCAACGGCAAGTTTGAAAGACGTTTCCGATTTATCGAACAGGCATTGCGCGACACCCACCGTCCCATAGAAGATTGCACCCTCGAAGAGTTGGACGCCCTGTGGGGTGAAGCCAAACGTCAGGAAAAGAATTTGCCCGGCTGCGGCTGAGCCACTGCCCAAGTGAGTAAGCACCATGAGTATTTCCCTTCGCGACCAGTTGCTCAAAGCAGGACTGGTCAACCAAAAGCAGGCCAAGCAGGTCAGCAAGGACAAGCAGAAGCAGCAGCGTCTGGCGCACAAGGGCCAGATCGAACTGGATGACTCGCAGCAGCGTGCCGCCCAGGAAGCCATGGCCGAGAAGGTCAAGCGCGACCAGGAGCTGAACCGTCAGCAGAAAGAGAAGGCCGAGGCCAAGGCGCGTGCAGCACAGGTCAAGCAATTGATCGAAGTCTCGCGTCTGCCGAAGCTGACCACCGAGGACTACTACAACTTCGTCGACGACAAGAAGGTCAAGCGCATCTCGGTCAACACGCTGATGCGCAACAAGCTCAGCAGCGGTTCGCTGGCGATCGTTCACCATGCCGGCGGCTACGAAGTGATCCCGCGTGAAGCGGCCCTGAAGATCCAGGAGCGCGATCCACAGCGCATCGTCCAGCTCAACGTGCAGACCGAAGAAGTCAGCACCGAGGACGATCCGTACGCGGCGTATCAGATCCCTGATGATCTGATGTGGTAAATCGATAAAGCTGTAACAACGACAAACCCCGCTTTTGCGGGGTTTGTCGTTTTCAATGCTGTGGTTGAATCAGGAGGAACGGGCTTCGCGTTGTTGCTCTTGCACTTCGAGTTCGGCCTTGTAGTTGTGGGCATCGATCTCGTTGTGGAACATGCCGACCAGCAAGTCTTGTTGATGCACATCCCAGATGCGGATACCGGCGGCTACGCCTTCGTGGGACATGTGTGAATCGTCGCGTTCAGTTACTTTTACAGTCATCTGCTAGCTCCAAATCTCAAGTTATCTGCAGCAAGGCGTGTGCAGGACTCTTTTATATGATTTGTTAGCTTGCTAAGTAAACGGCTGATTTACGCAAGGTGTTGTTGCGTTTTTTGCAACAGTGCTACAGCCCGCACAAACCGCGACATTCAGTCGCAGGGGGCAAAGTTTCATGACAGAAGTTTCATTTTCAGAAGCGCCGAAACCCATTGTGGGAGCGAGCCTGCTCGCGAATTCGGTGGGTCAGACGACGATAGGGTGACTGGAATATCGCATTCGCGAGCAGGCTCGCTCCCACAGGGTTTTGCGGTGTACCTGCTATTTTCTACAGACGAAAAAAAACGCCCCGAACCAGTCGGGGCGTTTTCATGTGTGGCTCAAGCGGGGGGAATTACTTGCCTTCCCAGCGCTTCAGTACCAGCGTGGCGTTGGTGCCGCCGAAGCCGAAGCTGTTGCTCATCACGGTGTTGATGGTGGCGTTTTCGCGGGTCTTGGTCAGCACCGGCAGATCGGCCACTTCTGGGTCCAGCTCGTCGATGTTGGCGGAACCGGCAATGAAGTTGCCTTCCATCATCAGCATGCAGTAGATCGCTTCGTGAACGCCGGCGGCGCCCAGGGAGTGACCGGACAGGCTCTTGGTCGAGCTGATCGCCGGTGCCTTGTCGCCGAACACTTCACGCACACCTTTCATTTCCGCAACGTCGCCGACCGGAGTCGAAGTGCCGTGGGTGTTCAGGTAGTCGATCGGCGTATCAACGGTGGACATCGCCATCTGCATGCAGCGGATCGCGCCTTCGCCACTCGGGGCAACCATGTCGTAGCCGTCGGACGTTGCGCCGTAGCCAACGATTTCGGCGTAGATCTTGGCGCCACGGGCCAGAGCGTGTTCCAGCTCTTCAACCACGACCATGCCGCCACCGCCAGCGATGACGAAACCGTCACGGTCGGCGTCGTAGGCACGGGAAGCTTGTTCCGGGGTGTCGTTACGCTTGCTGGACAGAGCGCCCATCGCGTCGAACAGGAACGACTGGCTCCAGTGCTCTTCTTCACCGCCACCGGCGAACACGATGTCCTGCTTGCCCATCTGGATCTGCTCCATGGCCGTACCGATGCAGTGAGCACTGGTGGCGCAGGCAGAAGCGATGGAGTAGTTCAGGCCTTTGATCTTGAATGGCGTGGCCAGGCAAGCGGAAACGGTGCTGCTCATGGTCCGCGTTACACGGTATGGGCCAACGCGCTTCACGCCTTTCTCGCGCAGGATGTCCAGCGCTTCCATCTGGTTCAGCGTGGAAGCACCACCGGAGCCAGCCACCAGGCCGGTACGCGGGTTGGACACTTGCTCTTCGGTCAGGCCGGAGTCAGCGATAGCGTCTTTCATGGCCAGGTAGGCGTAAGCCGCTGCGTGGCCGACGAAGCGATAGATCTTGCGATCGATCAGTTCTTCAAGGTTGAGGTCAATGGAGCCGGAAACCTGGCTACGCAGACCCATTTCAGCATATTCCGGGTTGAACCGGATGCCAGGGCGGCTTGCACGCAGGTTAGCGGAGACGGTCTCTTTGTCATTGCCCAGGCACGAAACGATGCCCAGACCAGTGATAACGACGCGGCGCATGCGAATAACCCTTAGAAGTTGTCAGTGGAGGTGAACACGCCGACGCGAAGGCCTTCGGCGGTGTAGATTTCGCGACCGTCGACAGTCACCGAACCATCGGCAATGGCCAGGTTCAGCTTGCCCTTGAGGACGCGTTTGATATGAATGTTGTAGGTGACTTTCTTGGCGGTCGGCAGCACCTGACCGAAGAACTTCACTTCGCCCGAACCCAGCGCACGGCCACGGCCCGGCAGGCCTTGCCAGCCCAGGAAGAAACCGACCAGTTGCCACATGGCATCCAGACCCAGGCAGCCCGGCATCACCGGATCGCCTTCGAAGTGGCACGCGAAGAACCACAGGTCAGGGTTGATATCCAGCTCGGCGACCAATTCACCTTTGCCGTACTTGCCGCCTTCTTCGCTGATCAGGGTGATGCGATCAACCATCAGCATGTTCGGGGCGGGCAGTTGCGCGTTACCTGGGCCGAACAGCTCACCGCGACTGCAGCGCAGCAGATCTTCCCGAGTAAAGGCGTTTTGTTTGGTCATGCGAGCTCCTCAATAATCCCATGCGGCAGGTGGGGCAAATCTTCCCGACCGTTCGAAGCGTTCATGCCTCGAACCGGCAGCCTACTCATAGACTATTGCGTTGTGGTGAAAGTCACAGCACCAAGGACATGAATGTACACTTGTGCACTGAAATTTTTATTCAAGCCCCTTTTGAGGCTCGTTCGGGTGCCTAAGACTGCCGCACTTTCGCTTTTCACGCCAGTCGCAGATGGTCGAAAGGCCCACACTACGACACCCAGCGCTGCAGAATCTGCTGCAGATCATTACGTTTGAACGGCTTCGCCAAATAATCGTTCATGCCCGCCGACAGGCAGGTTTCACGGTCGCCCTGCAACGCGTTGGCGGTCAGCGCGATGATCGGCACCTCACTGCGTCCGGGCAGCAGCCGGATCTGCCGGGTCGCTTCGTAGCCATCGATGATCGGCAAACGGCAATCCATCAGAATCACTTCGAAGTCGCTGCCCTCGGCACTGCGCACGGCCTGCGCACCATCGGTGGCGACACTGACAGTAAAGCCCAGACTGCGCAGCATCGCTTCAATAACAGTCTGGTTCACCGGATTGTCTTCGACCAGCAGGACATTGCGCCCTTCACCATGCTCTTTGCCGTTCAGTGCGCGCGGCGCGACCAGTGGCGGCAGCGCCTGCTTATAGAGTGCCAGCGGAATTTCCAGGGTGAATACCGAACCTCGACCTTCCTCGCTCTGCGCGCGCAAGGTGCCGCCCATGCGTTCGGCCAGCGTACGGGCGATCGGCAGACCGAGGCCGGTGCCGCCGTAACGTCGAGAAATCGAACTGTCGGCCTGCTGGAAAGCGTTGAACATCAACTCCAGACTTTCAGAAGAAATACCGATGCCGCTGTCGCGCACCGAACAGGTGAACCACAGCAGTTCGTGATCCAGCGACTGCCACTGCGCCTCGATGCTGACCCGACCTTGCTCGGTGAATTTCAGCGCGTTGCCGACCAGATTGACCAGAATCTGCCGGATCCGCGTCGGATCGCCCTGCACCTGCAAACCGCGCATGTCGTCCGGGATCCGCAGATTCAGCGCCAGACCGCGCTGTACCGCGCTGTGCTGGAAAGACTGGGCGCAGGCGCCGATCAGTTCGGCGAGGTTGAACGGGATGTGCTCCAGCTCCAGCTCGGAACGTTCGATGCGCGAGAAGTCGAGAATGTCGTTGATGACTTTCAGCAGGTGTTCGGTGGACTCCGAGGCGAGGGCGGCGTATTCGACCTGCTCCTCGGTCATCTCGGTGGTTTCCAGCAATTGCAGCATGCCCAGCACACCGTTCATGGGCGTGCGCAGTTCATGGCTCATCATCGCCAGAAAGTCGGACTTGGCGTTGTTGGCCTTTTCCGCTTCCTCGCGGGTCTGGATCAGTTGTGCCATGGCTTGATGCTGCTCACGGCTGGCCTGTTCCAGCGCCTGGGCGAGGTTGTTGATGTGCTGCGACAGTGCGCCCAGTTCGGTGTCATCGACGATCGGCAGTGGTGTTTTATAGTCGCCGTCCTGAATGGCCTTGACCGCGTCGCCGATGTCGCGAATCGGCTGTGACAGGCTACCGGCCAGACGCCGCGCCAGGACAAAGGTAAACAGCAGGGCGAACAGCGCGAGAATCCCGGCCTTGAGCAGGATTTCCTGCTGGCGCTGGCTGAAGGCATCGTTGGACAGACCGACGATCACCCGGCCCAGGTAGTCCTCGTTGGTCGCGCCATTGCTGACTTTGCCGTCCTGGAAGAAATCGTTGTGCAGGGCGATGCGTTGCAAGCGTACCGGTGCCTGAAACACTTCGACCTGATGCGGCCGACTGTGAGCTGCCGCCGGTTGCTCGACGTAGACCAGAATCCGGTTGGCGCTGTCCTGCACTTCAAGAAAACGCACGTTGGGCGTGGCCAGTGTGGCTTTGAGCAGGCTTTCCAGCACTTCGTTGTTACCGGAAATCACCCCGTATTCGGTGGCGGGTGCCAGTTGGTTGGCGATCAATTGGCCGGTGTGGTTCAGCTCCTGACGCAAATCCTGAATGCGCACGAAGGTGAAGAAGCTGATCAACAAAAGGGTCAGCAACAACGCCGGGCCCAGGCTGATCAGCTGGGTGCGGGTATTGATGTCCCAACGGCGACGGAAACTCATGGGCGGTGTTCTCCTTCAGCCAGCGTGCTGGCGACAGACGCTTCATTCAACGGTTCGATACCGAGTGAACGAGCGACCTGCGCATTACTTGAGACTTTAAAACGCGCGGGATAGAGCGTTCGTGGCCAACTCGCCGAGGGTTGGTCGAGCAAATGATCGAGCACGGCCAGCCAGTCGTTCTGATCGCTGTAACTGCTGGCCAGGCTGCCCGCACGGACGAACGCTACGTTGGGGCCGACCAGCGCGACTTGCCTTGAGTAACTGCTGAGCAGCAGGTTTTTCGCGGTTTTCGGGTTGTACAGATCGGGATCGTCCAGCCCCAGCAAAACGTCGCTGTTTTTCAGTACGGTTTGCAGCGGGCGACTGTCGTGAGTGTTGTCCCAACGCTGGCTGACGATTTGCAGGTTCATCGGTTCGGCGGCGAGCTTCAGTTCCTTGAGGAGGAATTCGCTGTGCTGGTCAAACAGCACGCCGATCCGCCGGGCCTGGGGCAGGATGCGCCGGATCAACTGCAACTGTCGGCTCAGCGGCGGGTCACTCCAGAGCAGACTCAGGTGCGCCGGTTGCGCACTGCCGAGCCGCTGGCGAGCTTGCAGGCGACTGATGCGCAGCACCAGTGTTGCCGGGCCCTGGGGTTCTTGCAGGCGCCAGTCGAGGCTCGGCAGATCGAGCAGAATCAGGCGCAGACTGGCGGGCAGTTTGCCCGGTGCCGGCAGACTGGCCAGCGGCTGGAAACGCACGTTGTCGGTCGGGCGCAATTCGCTGAGTGCCTGCACGAACGCTTGCACCCCGGGGCTTTCCTCGGCACCGGTCAAGAGAATATCGGCGGCCTGCACCGCCACGCCATGCAACCATGCGGTCAGAAACAGACACACCCCGGCCAGCCAGTGGCCAAGGGTTGGCATCTTCCGTGACGGCCCGTAGCGCATCCTAGAACTCCAGCTCGGCACTGAAGTACATCACTCGGCGCTCGTCGTAATTATTATCGACGAAGGTGGTCGGCTCATGGTCGAGGCGCTGTTGCAGCACGCCGGCCAGTTGCAATTGGGCCTTGCCCAGCGGGATGCGTTTGGCGATGCGCGTGTCGACCCGTTCGAAGCGATAGCCATTGAGCGCGTTGTCGCCGTAATAGAAGAGGGCGCTGTTCCAGCCATGGCCCCAATCGCGCAGCCAACCGGCCGAACCGCTATTGCTTGAGGTGAATTGTTGATCCAGCGGATTGCTCGCTTCGGCATCGACGAAGGCGTAAGTGAAGCGCAACCGGTCGGCGAGGCTTACGCGCCAGTCGAGCTGGGTTTCCGTGCCACGAAACCGCGAGCTGTTAGCGTTGCTCGCGATGTATTGGTTATTACGCAGTGGCTCGCTGATCATCCCGGTGATCTCGTCGTAGAACAGCTTCACGTCGAGGGCCAGACCGAGCTCGGCGAAATAGCCGTTGTAACCCAGCTCCCGTGAGCGCATGTGTTCCTGATCGAGATCGCCCGGCCCACGCGTCTTTACGAAGTAACGCGCCGACGACTGGCCGTAGGCGGAGGGTCGCAGGTTGCTGACCTGATAGCTCCAGTTCACATTGTTCTCGAACATGTCCGGCGAGCGGATCGCTTCCGAGTACACCGCGCGCAAACCGTGACGCGGATTGATCAAGTAGTTGACGGCAAATCGCGGGGTCAGCGAACTGCCGATCAGTTGCGTGTCTTCAAACATCGCACCGCCCTGCAACAACCAGTGTTCAGTGGCACGCCATTCCAGTTGGCCGAACGCGCGCCACGTGGTGTCGTCCAGCGTGCCGTTGAAGTAGGTCTCGGAGTCGGCGCGGTCGTAACGATAGTTCATGCCGCTGACCAGACGCAGGCTGTCGGACAGGCTGAGGGTGTCCTGCAATTCGAGGTCGTAGCGCGATTCGCGGGCGCTCTGGTCGATGTCGCCGCACAGGGTGCGGCTGGCGCCGTTACGCCATTGCTCGAGCACCTGATTGGCCAGGGCCATTTCCTGCGGGGTGCCGGGCGCAGCGCCGGGGCCGGTGAAGCGGGTGATGTTGCGCGCCAGGCGTTCGGTGTAATTCGGGTTGAGTTGCCACAGTTGTGTCAGCTCGGGACTGAACGACACCTCGGCATCGCAGGCGCGCCAGGTTTGCTGGCGATCCCAGTGTTGCGCCGAGCCTTGTATATAAAGGCTGTGTTCCGGGTTGATGTCGAGGTTCCAGCGCACCGAACCGGCGTAATCCTTGGCGACCACGTCGGAATTGTTCCCGGCGGCAGTAATCCCGGAGAACACCGGATGGTAGGTGTAGGGCCGTTGGTTGCTGCCGTCCTTGGCGTTGACCTGCCAGTCGAGGCTCTGGTTGTCGCTGAGGGCATGGCTGACGGCGAGACTGAAACGGTTCAAGCGACGGCTGTCGCGGTAATCGGCGCCGCTGCGGTCGCTGTCGAAACCGTCGTCCTCCTGTCCGGACAACGACAAGCGCAAGTCACCGCCATTCCAGCCGGTGCCCTGGCTGGCATAAAAGTCATTGATGCCGCGCTGGCCACGGGTGTACTTCAGCCGCGTGCCGTGGCTGTCCGCCGGGTGGCGGGTGATGATGTTGACCACCGCCATCAGCGCGTTGGCGCCATAACTGACGGTGTTCGGGCCGCGAAAGACTTCGATGCGCTCGACGTCTTCCATTGCCACCGGAATATCGCTCCAGTCCACTGTCGACAAACCGGCGCGGTACACCGAGCGGCCGTCGATCAACACCTGCATGCGCCGCGCTTCGGTGGCGTTGGTGCCATGGTAATTGACTGCCGCCTGATTGCCGCTGATGTTGCCGACCATCATCCCCGGCACCAGCCGCAGCAGTTCGCTGATGTCGCGGGCGCCGCTGGCGTTGATCAGTTCGCTGTCGAGTACGGTCATGCTCCCCGGTACTTCCGCCGGCGTCTGTTTCAGGCGCGTGGCCGTCAGCACCTGCGGCAGTGCTTCGTTGTCCATGAACAGGTCGTCGGCCAGCACGAACGGGCTGAACAGCAGCGCCAGTAAGACGGACGAACGCGGGGACGCAGAGCCAAAAGACACGACACAACCTTGATAGCGAAGAATTGGCGCGCATGTTAACCGAGGGCAGCGACTTTTCCAGTCACGTTGCAGGCATTTTCCTCGGTTTTATTGGTCTTCTTCCTACAAGTGTCGGTAATTGACGCAGGGGCTGGCCGCGACCGGGTCGCCCCGTATAATGCCGGCATCGCCACTGGTATGGATTAACGGATTGCATATGACTGAACAGCGCCCGATTGCGGTCCTGGGAGGCGGAAGTTTTGGTACCGCCGTGGCCAATCTACTGGCCGAGAACGGCCATCAAGTCCGGCAGTGGATGCGAGACCCCGAGCAGGCCGAGGCCATCCGGGTCAATCGCGAAAACCCGCGTTACCTCAAAGGCATCAAGATTCTGCCGGGCGTGACTGCGGTCACCGACCTGCAGGCAACCCTCGACGCCTGTGATTTGTGTTTTGTCGCGCTGCCGTCCAGCGCATTGCGCACGGTACTCGCCGCCCACGCCGAGCGGTTGAGCGGCAAGATGCTGGTCAGCCTGACCAAAGGCATCGAAGCCCAGACCTTCAAACTGATGAGCCAGATTCTCGAAGAGATCGCCCCGCAAGCGCGCATCGGCGTGCTGTCCGGGCCGAACCTCGCGCGGGAAATTGCCGAACACGCACTGACCGCCACCGTGGTCGCCAGCGAAGACGAAGAACTCTGTAAAGCCGTGCAAGCCGCGCTGCACGGTCGCACTTTCCGCGTTTACGCCAGCGCCGACCGTTTCGGTGTCGAACTGGGCGGGGCGTTGAAGAACGTCTACGCAATCATCGCCGGCATGGCGGTGGCGCTGGAGATGGGCGAGAACACCAAGAGCATGCTGATCACCCGCGCACTGGCCGAGATGACCCGCTTTGCGGTGAATCAGGGCGCTAATCCCATGACCTTCCTCGGTCTGGCCGGTGTCGGCGATCTGATCGTGACTTGTTCGTCGCCGAAGAGCCGCAACTATCAAGTCGGTTTCGCGCTGGGTCAGGGCTTGAGCCTCGACGAAGCAGTGTCACGCCTCGGTGAAGTCGCTGAAGGCGTCAACACCTTGAAGGTGCTCAAGGCCAAGTCCCAGGAAGTCGGCGTGTACATGCCGCTGGTCGCCGGGCTGCATGCGATCCTCTTTGAAGGACGCACGCTGGAGCAGGTGATCGGTCTACTGATGCGGGCCGAGCCGAAAACCGACGTCGACTTTATTTCCACCAGTGGTTTCAACTGAGTGAGCCGGGAGTAGCAAGCCATGAACGATCCGAAAACCGAAGCCAAGTACGAATCCATCCTCCTGCGCGTGCTGTGGATGATCGTCTACGTGCTGGTCTGGCAAGTGGCGCAGTTCATCCTCGGCGCGGTGGTGCTGGTGCAACTGATCTATCGTTTGATCTATGGCGCCCCGAGCGCCAGCCTGATGAACTTCGGCGACAGCCTGAGCCAGTTCCTGGCGCAGATCGGCCGCTTCGGCAGTTTTCACAGCGACCAGAAACCCTGGCCGTTCGCCGACTGGCCAACGCCGCGTACCCCGGAAGGTGAAGCGCCACACGCCGTTGCCCCGGCGCCACATCCGGTCCGAGATGAGGAACCCAAGCTATGAAACTCTGGGTATTGCGTCACGGCGAGGCCGTGCCTTACGGCTCGTGCCCCGACTCCGAACGGGAACTGACCGAGCACGGTCGTAAAGAAGCCTTGAGCAGCGCCGCCCGTTTGATCGGCCAGCCGCTGACGGCGATCTACGCCAGCCCTTATTTGCGTGCGCAACAGACCGCGCAGATTGTCCGTGAGGCGCTGGGTTTCGAGCCGGAGATTCGTACGGTCGAGTGGCTGACGCCGGAGGTTGATCCGGACAAGGTGACCGATCAATTGGTGTCGGTCAGCAATGTGCTGCTGGTCAGCCACAACCCGTTGGTGGGCAATCTGCTGAGTTACTTGCAGCATGGCGCCGGGTATCCGCCGGAGAAGGTCAGCACCGCCGGCCTGGCTGAGCTGGAAAGCCCTGAGCTGCTGATCGGCTCGATGACCCTCAACAGCCTCAAGCATCCGTAACGCTGATCCCTTGTGGGAGCGAGCCTGCTCGCGAAAGCGGCGTGTCATTCACCCTTTATGTGTCTGACACACTGCATTCGCGAGCAAGCTCGCTCCCACATTGGTTTCTGCCAACCCATGAAATTATTTGTTTGAATTTTCCAACCAAGCACTTGCTTGGTTGACTACGCTTGCTCCAGACCCAAAAAACAGGAGCGAGTCGCATGTCTGCCGCCTTCCGTTTGCCGCTGGACGTGTTTTACGAGCGTGAAGCCCGGCACCCGCGCCAGCGCTTTCTGGTGCAGCCCATCGGTGGCGGGCAGGTCGAGACGCTGAGCTGGGCCGACGTCGGCCATCAAGCCCGCTGCGCCGCGCACTGGCTGCGTGCTCGCGAGTTGCCGCAAGGCAGTCACATCGCCCTGATCTCGAAAAACTGCGCGCACTGGATCATCGCCGACCTGGCGATCTGGATGGCCGGGCACGTCTCCGTTCCGCTTTATCCCAACCTCACCGCCGACTCCGTCGCGCAAGTACTCAATCACTCGGAAAGCGTCCTGGCCTTCATTGGCAAACTCGACGACTGGCCGGGCATGTCCAAAGGCGTGCCGGCGGATCTGCCGACCATCAGCCTGCCATTGCACCCCCCCGGGGATTTCGATTTCAGCTGGGCGGACTTGCAGCGCAGTTCGCCGATTCAGGACGATCCACGTCCGGCGGCCGAGCAACTGGCGACGATCATCTACACCTCCGGCACCACTGGCCTGCCCAAAGGTGTCATGCACAGTTTCGCCAATCTCGGTTTCGCCACGACGCGCGGCACGCAACTGTTCGGGCTTAACGAGAACGATCGATTGCTCTCGTACTTGCCGCTGTGCCACGTCGCCGAGCGCATGTTCGTGGAACTGGCGTCGATTTATACCGGGCAAACGGTGTTCTTCGCCGAGAGCCTGGAAACCTTTATCACTGACTTGCAGCGAGCGCGGCCGACCGCGATGTTCGGTGTGCCGCGCATCTGGACCAAATTCCAGATGGGCGTGTACAGCAAGATCCCGGCGAAGCGTCTGGATTTTCTTCTCGGTCTGCCGTTCATTGGCAAGCGGGTCGGGCACAAAGTGTTGGCGGGGTTGGGGTTGGATGCCTTGCGCGTAGCGCTGTCCGGTGCCGCGCCGGTGCCGCAGACCTTGCTTGCCTGGTATCAGAAACTCGGCCTCGATGTATTGGAGGTCTACGGCATGACCGAGAGCTGCGGCTACTCGCACATCTGCCTGCCGGGGCAATACAAGCAGGGCTGGATCGGCAAGCCGTGCCCGGATGTCGAGGTGCGTATCGATGAGTCGGGCGAGGTGCAGGTACGCAGTCAGGCGAACATGCTCGGTTACTTCAAGGAACCGCTGAAAACCGCAGAAACCCTGACCGAGGACGGCTTCCTGCGCACTGGCGACAAGGGCGAACAGGATGCCGAGGGGCGCTTGCGCCTGACCGGCCGACTCAAGGAAATCTTCAAGACCAGCAAAGGCAAATACGTCGCCCCGGCGCCGATCGAGAACCGTTTGGCCGTGCATTCACGGATCGAACAGGTGTGCGTGGTGGGAGACGGTTTGAGTGCGCCGCTGGGGTTGTGTGTGCTGTCGAGCGTCAATCAGGAAGAGGGCCGGGCGAGCCTGCATTCGAGCCTGGAAAAACTCCTGGAAGAGGTCAACGCCGTGCTCGACAAGCATGAACGCCTGCGCCGGCTGGTGGTGGTCAAGGACAGTTGGGCGGTGGAAAACGGCTTTCTCACGCCGACGTTGAAGATCAAGCGCAACGTCATCGAAGACACCTATGGCGCGCGTTTCGAAGAATGGAGCGAGCGCAACGAGGCGGTGCTGTGGCAGGATTGAGCGACCACTAAAACAACAAAGGAAGTCTGCGATGAGCTTGTGGCGTACCACTCCGAACATCGAGCAGTTGAACGCAATCCAGAAAAACACCATCGGCGAAGTGCTGGACATCCGCTTCGAAGCGTTCGACGAAGACTCGCTGACCGCGAGCATGGTCATCGACCATCGCACCCATCAGCCCTACGGTTTGTTGCATGGCGGTGCATCGGTGGTGCTGGCGGAATCCGTAGGTTCGATGGCCAGTTATCTATGCATCGATGCCAGCAAGTTCTACTGCGTGGGGCTTGAGATCAACGCCAACCACTTGCGCGGCTTGCGCAGTGGCCGGGTGACGGCGGTGGCCAGGCCGATTCACATTGGCCGCACCACCCATGTGTGGGATATCCGTTTGACCAGCGATGAGGGTAAGGCCAGTTGTGTGTCGCGGCTGACCATGGCGGTGGTGCCGTTGGGGCAGACACCTCCCTCACAATGAGTCAAAAAGCGTTGTGCGTTTGCATGCTGATTACGCGCAGGTTGGGCAACTCGTATGACTCAGGGTGATGGTTGCCAGCGGGTGTATTCCTTATCTCGCTGTTCGATGGAGTGAAACGGTCGAGAATGAAACTGGAATCATCGGCCCTTGCCAGCTCAAAAGCGCCGCGCTGTACATGTTGTCCCAGGTAGGTTCGTGCCTCGGTGGGCGTTGCCAGGCTGGCAACAGTGGCCGAGCGCAGGTTGGGGTTGTCAATCGCGTTTGTCAGAGGCCCGGCAAGCAATGTCAACGAGGCGGTCAACGTCGAGCCGGCGGTGCGCGTCAATATGCCGTACAACCATTCAGCAGTGTTCGGTAGAGTAAGGGCCGGGTGGTCCGGACTGCGGTAGTTACCTCCGCGTAATGCATTGATCGTAGTGATGGACACCCCGTCCAGGCCTTCGACGACTGCACTTGCAGAGATTTCCAGGCTGGCCGGGAGGTTGGACCCGAGCGCGCCATCAGCGAAAAGCACTGCGCCGTAGAAAGCCATGCGCATGCCTGTGGTAGTGGCCGAAGGCGCGATTGTGACGCTGGGGCCTACGTTGGCGAGCGCACGTTGGCCTGTTTCCCTGGTCATGCCTCCCGGCACGCTGGAAAGGATACTGATGGCTGTGAGGTTCAAGGTCTGCGGGTCGTTCCAATAGGCATAAAGAGGGGCGGCCGCTCCCGCTGACGCACCCGCGATGCCAAAGATTGCGGCCATGATGATCTGGGCCGTGCGCCCATGATTACGACTGCTTGCAATGCGACTGCCTGCACCAATACCCATGGCACCCCCAGCCACTGCGCCAGTGGTGGCGCCTGCGATGGTCAATCCCAGGTTTATCCCGGGATCTGGATGCGCGTCCGAATCGGATGCCCACTGTGTCAACCCTTGGGCTGCAAAGTATCGTATCGCGTTTCCAGCCAACGCACTCACCCCATCCCGGACAAAGGTAGCGAGCGCCGCGCCGGTTCCTTCTCTGACGGTGACCAGTCCCTGAAAATCCACGTATCCGACAGGGTTGCCGTGCACCATGGCAAACAGATTCAACCCGTCCTGTACGCCAAGCGGATCCGCACTCATCCAGCGCTGAAGCCACGGTGCGTAGTAGCGAAAACCGTAGTAATACAATGCCGTCGCATCGCGTTCTTTACCCGAATAACGCAGGGTTTTGTAGTTCGCTTCAACTTCGCTGCGCCCCGCCCACCAGCAGGTTGCCCCGAACGGGTAGTATTCTTCCCGAGAAATTAGCTGTGCCTGCGCATCCAGTTCCAGGGTGCCGGAGTTCAAGTGATCGCTGAAACTGTAACGTTGCTGATCCTGAGGCATGCCGTGCGGAGGCGGTTTTTCAAAGTGCAACACCTGCACCGTCGCACGACCGGCCTTGATCGTGAGGACATGGACGCACTGATCCGCGGTGATGCGAATTTCCAGACCTGGCAGGTAACGGGTTTCATTGAGCCGTTGTACCGTGTCGGTGTAAGTCCGACAGATCTTGCGCAGGCGTTGTCCGCCTCTGTCATACACATAGCAGTCGCTATCATTCGGTCCATCTTCCCGAACTACGTGATCGACCCGCTGCAAGCCGTTGCGTCGATTCCATTGCAGTGTTTGTCCCTCCTGGAGAAACCTGCGGTTGCCATTGGCATCGTAGGCGGCGGCAATTTCCTTTTCTTCAGGGATGTGGCCGGTGGATGTTACCGGCAGGCTACGATTACTGGAGTTGGCGACAACCGTACGTTCGGTGCGGTTGCCGCTGGCGGCTCGATGCTCCACCAACAGCAGATTTCCGGCGGGATCATAAGTGTAGTCTCGCGTGTAGTTTTCCAGTTGGCCCGGGTCGGCGGGGGAGGCGAATGTCGGCAGCAGTGGGCCACCGGGAGCGTTGCGGATCTGCCGACCACTGGCTTCGATCAAGCGTGAGAGACTGTCGTAGCGGTAGTGGCAGACCGCTTCGATGCGTTGATTACGGTGATGCATGACCGCTGCCGCGTTATCGGTGAGACGGGTGATATTGCCGACAGCGTCATAGTCATAGGTCAGGTCCTGCAGGATTGTCCCCTCGCTTGTACGACAGCCAAGATGTTGCAGTCGGCCATCTTCAAGGCTGAAGGTCG
Source organism: Pseudomonas sp. VD-NE ins (assembly GCF_031882575.1). Classification (NCBI taxonomy): domain Bacteria; kingdom Pseudomonadati; phylum Pseudomonadota; class Gammaproteobacteria; order Pseudomonadales; family Pseudomonadaceae; genus Pseudomonas; species Pseudomonas sp. VD-NE ins. The sequence goes on along the minus strand of NZ_CP134772.1, from coordinate 4,902,693 downwards.
CGTTGGATACCACGCCATTGCCGGCCCGCTGTTTTTCCATGTGGCCAAATGCGTTGTAGCGGATATCGCTGACCAATACCTGATTGTCGTCTTCCGTCGCCAGTCTCAGGCGAGTTTCCTTCAATTGGCCTGCCAGGTCTTGCACCAGTGTTTGCTGGTTGCCGATTGCATCTGTCTGGGTAATCTGTTCACCGACGGCGTTGTAGTTGAACTGGGTCGTCGCGGGGTGCTCTTCCAGAAATATATCGCGATCGGCTTCTGATTCCGGCCAGTTGACCGTCCATCCAGGATCGACGCAGAAGGTTCGATGCAAATGCAGAGGCTGGCCGTTCATCGCGAAATCAGAGACTTGCAGGGTGCCTGCCGTATCGTCATGCCGAATCAATCGGCCGTATCGGTTATGGCCGTCATCAGCCGCGCCTGCAAAGTAAGTGAAGCGTTCGGTGCAGTGTTCGGGTTCACCCTCTGATTGTTCATACGTGGCACTCGGGCGGCGCAGGGCGTCATGCTGAGTACGGCTGTGGTTGCGCTTCTGATCCCAGCCTTCAAGGTAAATGCCGTCTTCTGCGTACAGGCTCAAACGCCAGCCGGCGTCAGTATTTTCATTCAGGAGCAAGGCGTTCGACAGACTGAATACATTGCGTTGGTTCGCAGGCATGTCCTCAAGGAAGAGCCTGGGGTCGCGATGGCGTACTGTACGACCGGCTGCATCATGAGTCTGTTGAGTGATGTAACCCTCAGGTGCCGAGGTGCTGTCGCGACGGTGATAACGCACGCTGCGCAGTATTAGTCCGCGCGGGTCGAACGCTTGAGTGGATGGTGTCTGAGCGTGCGTCATGGGGTCAGCAATCGGGTCAGTGAGGATGAGTTTCTTATCTGGCCGCGCGCAATACCTGTCAACTGACAGAACTGACAGTTGACATCTGCACATTCATGGCGGTGGATAAGGTATAGCCGTGGCGCGACTGTCATCATTCCTGGCAGTTACGGTCATTGCTGCCGGACTCGGTCTTGCGGACAATCAACGCCACGTTTCCCGCTCATGGATTTGCCCGTATGTCGCAACCAATCTTTTTCGCCCACGCCAACGGGTTCCCCTCGGGCACCTATGGCAAGTTGTTCGCGGCGCTGGCGCCCGAGTACCGGGTTGCGCATCTGGAGCAGCACGCCCATGACCCGCGTTTCCCTGCGGATGACAACTGGTACAACCTCGTCGACGAGTTGATCCACCATTTGCAGCAGCAGGATCAACCGGTGTGGGGCGTTGGCCATTCGTTTGGCGGTGTATTGCATCTGCATGCGGCGTTGCGTTGCCCGGAGCTGTATCGCGGTGTGGTGATGCTTGATTCGCCCGTGCTGACTCGCACTGATCAATGGGTGATTCGTGCGGCCAAGCGTTTTGGCTTCATCGACAGACTGACCCCGGCCGGGCGTACGTTGGGGCGGCGCGAAGAGTTCGCCGATCTCGCCAGCGCACGTAGCTATTTCGCCGGCAAGACACTGTTCCGTGGTTTCGATCCGGAATGCTTCGATGCCTACCTGCAACATGGTTTGCACCAGGTCGGCGACAAGCTGCGCCTGCGCTTTGACCCGGCCACCGAGATCAGCATTTATCGCGGCGTGCCGCACACCAGCCCCGGTCGTACCCGACAATTGCAGGTGCCGCTGGCAGTGGTGCGCGGGCACAAGAGCCGTGTGGTCATGCGCCATCACACCCGTTTCGTTTCACGCCTGGCCCAAGGCGAAGCGCTGAGCATGCCCGGTGGCCACATGTTTCCACTCGAACGGCCGCAGGACACCGCACGTCTGCTGAAGACGCTGTTCACCCGCTGGGAAAACCGCCAGGACAAGGATTGCGTATGAGCCCGACCTTCGAAGAAGTGCGCCTGAGCCTGCCGCATATCGAGCTGGCAGCGCATTTGTTCGGTCCTGAGGACGGTGTGCCGGTCATCGCCCTGCATGGCTGGCTCGACAACGCCAACAGCTTTGCCCGTTTGGCGCCGAAGCTCAAAGGCTTGCGCATCATCGCGTTGGACATGGCTGGCCACGGGTATTCCGGGCATCGACCAAACGGCGCAGGTTATGCGCTGTGGGATTACGCCCATGACGTGCTGCAAGTCGCCGAGCAACTGGGCTGGAAACGTTTCGGCCTGCTTGGGCATTCGATGGGCGCGATTGTTTCGCTGGTACTGGCGGGGTCGTTGCCGGAGCGCATCAGTCATCTGGCATTGATCGACGGTGTGATTCCGCCTACAGACAAAGGCGAAAATGCGGCCGAGCGCATGGGCATGGCCCTGCAAGCGCAACTGGATCTGCGGGAAAAGTGCAAACCGGTTTACAACACCCTCGACCGCGCCATCGAAGCGCGGATGAAGGGGCTGGTGGCGGTCAGTCGAGAGGCCGCCGAATTGTTGGCTCAACGTGGGTTGATGCCGGTGCCGGGCGGTTACACCTGGCGCACCGACAATCGCCTGACCTTGCCATCGCCGCTGCGTCTGACCCAGGAGCAGGCGATGGCTTTCGCGCTTCGAGTCAGTTGCCCTGCGCATCTGGTGGTCGCGGCTGACGGCATGCTGGCCAAACATCCCGAGTTGCTGGAGCGTCTACCCTTTAGCCGGGAACAGTTGGCGGGCGGGCACCATTTGCACTTGAACGATGAGGCCGGGGCGGATCTTGTCGCAGACTGTTTCAATCGGTTCTTCGCCATTCCTTGACTTGCTGCGGGCAACTGTCGAGGCTGGGCGGGTTGAAATGGGAGACAACCACGATGGATTTCTACACCGCTGCGACCTCGAATTACCCAGTCATGCCGATCCGATGAGCCTGACTATGCGGTCACTCAGTCTGTTGGCACTGTGCTGTTTCAGTACCGTTTCGTTCGCCGCCGATGTGCCGGGCAGTCAGGATCTGCAGATCGTGCCGCGTCTGGCCGATGCACAGATCGTCGACTACCGCCCGCCCGTGGAGCTTGAGCGGATCTATCCGCTGGGTTCGATCCGCAAGATCAGCGGGCAACTGCGTTTCGACGGCCAGGTCACCGCCCGTGGCCAGACCACTTCGGTGACCTACGAATTGCCGCCCGAACACTCCGCCACCGAAGCCTTTACCGCTGCTCGCGAAGCCCTGCAAAAACAGGACGCCGAATTGCTGTTCTGGTGTCAGGCGCGTGATTGCGGGGAAAGCAGCCTGTGGGCCAACGAGGTGTTTGGTAATGCCAAACTGTATGGTGCCGACGAGCAGCAGGCCTACCTGCTGTTGAGGCTGGCGGCACCGCGCGACAACACGCTGGTGGCGCTTTACAGCATCACTCGCGGCAATCGCAAAGCCTATCTGCATGTCGAACAGTTCGAGGCGGTTGCACCGCTGGGCGAGTTGCTGCCGACCTCGGCGACGCTGTTGCGTCAGCTCAAAAGTACCGGTGAACTGGATTTTCCTGATCGCGTGAATGAGCCGGATGACACCTGGCTACGCCTGATTTCCCGTGGCCTTAACCTCGATACGACGTTACGCGTGACGGTGTCAGGGCCCAAAGCCGAAGCCTGGCGCCAGGCGCTGATCAATCAGGGTGTGCGGGCAGCACGCATGGAAACCGGCAGTGTCGAAGGCTCTGGCCTGCGCATCGATCTGTTGCGTTAAGCTGTTTTTGGCGAGCACGAGTCGTGTGTTCGCCTACTCTTTGCCTGACTGACTTTTTCGAGACCTCACATGCTCAATAATGATCGCCTGCTGGTGCAGATCCTGCTGCTGGTGTTGTTTGGTGCCAGCCTGTGGGTGATGGCGCCGTTCTGGTCGGCGCTGTTCTGGGGCGCGGTGCTGGCGTTTGCCAGCTGGCCGCTGATGCGCCTGTTGACCCGTTGGCTCAATGGCCGTGAGTCGCTAGCTGCGGGGATTCTGACGCTGGGCTGGATGTTGCTGGTGGCCGCGCCGCTGGTCTGGCTGGGGTTCAACGTGGGGGATCATGTGCGTGATGCCACGGCGTTCATCAAGGATGTGCAGGTCGATGGTCTGCCGGAAGCGCCGGTGTGGCTGGGGACGGTGCCGTTCGTGGGCGAGCGCCTGGTCGGATTGTGGAACAGCATCGATCAGCAGGGCGCCGCGCTGATGGTGTCGATCAAACCTTATCTGGGCCAGGTCGGCAACTGGCTGCTGGCGCGCAGTGCGCAGATCGGCGGCGGGATTCTCGAGCTGACGTTGAGCATTGTCTTTGTGTTCTTTTTCTATCGTGACGGGCCTCGGCTGGCGGCGTTTGTGCACAGTCTGCTGGAGCGCTTGATCGGGGATCGTGCCGGGTATTACATCGAGTTGGTGGCGGGTACGGTGCAGCGGGTGGTCAACGGGGTGATCGGCACGGCGGCGGCGCAGGCGGTTCTGGCGTTGATCGGGTTTTTGATTGCCGGGGTGCCGGGGGCATTGGTGCTCGGGATCGTTACCTTCCTGTTGAGTCTGATTCCGATGGGGCCGCCGTTGGTGTGGGTGCCGGCGACGGCCTGGCTGGCGTGGAAGGGTGAGTACGGGATGGCGGTGTTTCTCGGGATCTGGGGGACGTTCATCATCAGTGGCGTGGACAACGTGCTCAAGCCGTATCTGATCAGCCGCGGGGGGAATTTGCCGTTGGTGATTGTGTTGCTTGGGGTGTTTGGCGGGTTGATTGCGTTTGGGTTTATCGGGTTGTTTATCGGGCCTACGTTGTTGGCGGTGGCTTATAGTTTGTTGACGGATTGGAGTAAGAGTCAGGGGCGGGTTGAAGAGCGACGCTGATTTTTGTGGGTATATCCGTTGCTGCGGGTGTTGCTGATTAAGGTTCCGCCCTTACGGCGGGTCACTTTTGGCAAACGCCCTCCGTGTCAGGCTACCTGTCGCCCTTGTTGATTGACTCAACTACTCAAGAGGGCGAAGGTGCATAACCATGTCCAAAATGGGCAAACGCTACGACAACGACTTCAAAGATTGGGTCGTTCTGCAAATGATGCCGCCACTCAATCGATCAGTGGCGGAACTTGCCTCTGCACTCAATCTCACGCCACAGTCACTGCGAAACTGGAGACAAATGGCTAGAGACAAAGGCTTAATTGTTCCGGGAAACGGCAAGACCAGTGACCAATGGTCTAGCGCCGATAAATTCAATGCCGTCATGGAAACCGCGCCGTTGAGCGAGGTCGAGATCTCTCAATATTGCCGAATCAAAGGCATTTACCCTGAGCAAATCCAACAGTGGCGAGTGGCATGCCAAAACGCTAATCCCGTTGTTGATCTCTCCTCTCGAACTTCAAAAACGGCCGAGCAACGGCGCATCAAAATACTTGAGCGCCAACTGATTCAGTCTGATGCCAGTCGTGCAGAGGCGGTGGCGTTGCTGGAGCTCAGAAAAAAAGCCAATGCGATCTGGGGCAAGGACAAGGAAGACTGATCAACGCCTCTGATCGTACGCAAGCCATGAAGTTGATTGCCGACGCAGTGCTGAATGGCGCTCGTCGATACCGCGCTTGCAATGAACTGGGTCTGAGCCTGCGCACAGTTCAACGCTGGCAACACTCGTCGTGTGACGGACGACAGTTGGCTCAACGTGCAGCTCCGGCTAACAAGCTCAGTGATACGGAGCGTCAAGCGGTGCTGGATGCTGCCAATCAGGCTGGCTACGCCAGCCTGACCCCACACCAAATCGTGCCTAAGCTGGCCGATGAAGGCATTTATCTGGCTTCGGAGTCGACGTTTTATCGTGTGTTGAAAGCCGTCAATCAAAACGTCCGTCGCGGCCGGGCCAAAGCCCCAAAACGCAGAGTACTGACGACGCATCGCGCTGATGGCCCCAATCAGGTGTGGTGCTGGGACATCACCTGGTTGCCGAGCACAGTGAAGGGCCGTTTTTTCTACTGGTACATGGTCAAGGACGTCTACAGCCGCAAACTGGTCGCCAATGAAGTCCACGAGGTGGAGAGCGCCGAACACGCCTGTGAACTGCTCACAAAGGGATGTTTACGGGAACATACTGCAGGTCGTCCGCTGGTGTTGCACTCAGATAATGGACACGTGATGAGAGGTTCTTTGTTGCGTGAAAGCATGGTCGCGCTGGGTGTAGAACCTTCTTTTAGCCGGCCAAGAGTGAGCAATGACAACGCTTACGCCGAAGCACTTTTTCGCACTGCAAAGTACTGCCCGCTTTGGCCCGATCAACCATTTGATACGGTCACTGATGCAAGGCTTTGGGTGCAGACGTTCATCGAGTGGTACAACGAAGATCACCGCCACAGCGCCTTGAAATACGTCACGCCAAACCAACGGCACGAGGGCAAAGCAACCGCCCTATTACAAGCTAGAACAGAGCTTTATGAGGATGCCAGGGAAGCTAATCCAAGCCGCTGGAGTACTCGAACACGAAACTGGAAACTGGCAGACGCAGTTTATTTAAACCCAGAACGCCCTGAAATTAAGGGCGTAATGGGCTAGCAGTTGTAGGACCAAGGCGACAGGTACCTTGACACGTACCGAACGCCCCAAAAGTAACCAAAAGGGCTTGCTCCTACGTGCGGCCCGCTCGCTGGGGCTCGGGGTTCCTTCGCTGCGGGATCGATCCGGGCGCAGCGCCTACGGTTTGCTTCGCTGCACCTCCTCTCGCTGTGTTTGGCTTCGCCAAACGGTCGCTGCGCTCCCACGCCCGGATCAATCCCTCCACTCAGCCTTCCGACGTCGCCCTACAGATCAAGAGCTGCAGCCGAGCTAACGCTCATCCTGTTGAGTGGTGAAGAGCAAGTGTTCGGCTTCTGTTTTGTGGTGGATTTGCCCCTCATCGGAACGCCGCCCGCCCAGCCCTCTCCCGAAGGAGAGGGAGCCGATTTGTGTGCTTTTCAAAGCCTGCGTTCGACGCGGTATTTCACGTCGGCGTATCTCCCCCAAACACCGCGGTCAGTCCCCTCTCCCTCTGGGAGAGGGTTAGGGTGAGGGGCTTTTGATTTTCCGCGGCGAATAATGGCGTCGACTCAAGTCGCTACATTCAAATACTTGCCCACCGACGCCGTCTTCTCCAGCGAGTACTGCTTGCTCAAATTGGCAATCATGCGGTTCAGCGCTTCAGTGGTGCTCTGGGTCGAAGCGGTCTGTTCTTCGTCCGGTCGTTCTCGCCCTGCCTGTAAAGCCGCTTTCAGCTCGTCGCTGCTGACACCGCCGCTGCTGTCGCTATCGAGAACCTTGAGCAGCGCGGCACTGGTGTCAGTGCTGGTGGTTGAAGTCGCGCTGTCGCTGGTTTGCAGTGCGCTGCTGAGTTCTGTCGCGATCACGCTGCCGTCGCCATCGGCGTCAAGTTGGCTGAACAGTTCGTCGCTGTCGATTTGTGGTGGCGGAGGCGGCGGTGGGGTCAGGCTGGCGGTGAGTTCGTCCTGGCTGACGGTGCCGTCCTTGTTCTTGTCGAGTGCGGAGAAAAGTTCATTGCTGTCGGCGCTGTTGCCGGCGCTGGTCAGGCCGCTGCTCAGTTCGTCGCTGCTGATGGCGCCGTCGCCATCGGTGTCGAGGGCGCTGATCAGGGCGTCGGCGAGGTCGGTGTCCGGTGCTTGATCGTGTGGTGGCGGGGGCGGCGCCATGGCGGTCATTTCTTCGGCGCTGAGGTTGCCGCTGGCGTCGCTGTCCAGATCGCCGAACTGTTTGCTCAGGTTGACCAGCAGGCCGTCGTCGTTCTTCTGCGGCAGGGCGCTTTTCAGTTCGTCCTGATCCACCGCGCCGTCGCCGTTGCTGTCGAGTTTGGCGAACAGTTCTTTTTGCAGTTGCTGGCTGCGGGCGTTTTGCGTGGTGGTGTTGCTGGTGCTGGTATAGCTCGTGTAGTTGCTGACGCTACCGATCATCGGACTCACTCCCTGGAATGGAAAACCGGTGGGTGTACCGGCTTATGCAGCGTCAGGGCGCAAGTTATCGGGGGTATGTGGGGTTTGTACCGGACGGTACACACGGCAGAATGAACACCGCCAAACCCTGTGGGAGCGAGCCTGCTCGCGAAGAGGCCGGTACATCCAAAAAAGATGTTGGATCAGATGACGCCTTCGCGAGCAGGCTCGCTCCCACACTGAGTCGGTGGTGTTCTCAGGGGCGAGGGAGGCGAATGATGGCGGTAAGGCCGCCGCCGGGGGTTTCTTCGAGGTTGAGCTGGCCACCCAGACGCAGCGCCGCCTCCCGGGCAATGGTCATCCCCAGCCCCACACCGCCGGAGTTGCGATTGCGCGAGCCTTCCAGCCGATAAAACGGCTCAAATACCGCTTCACGCTTGTCCTCGGCAATCCCCGGGCCGTGGTCGATCACGCGGATCAGCAGTTGCTCGCGCTGATCCTGCAATTCGATGCGTGCCTGGCCGGCGTAACGCAGGGCATTGTCCATGAGGTTGTTGATGCACGAACGCAGTGCCATGGGTTGTACCGGCAGCGGTGCGCAATGGCCGCTGACTTGCACGTCGGCGCCTTGGTCCTGAGCGTTTTCACACAGCGACTCGACCAATGCCTGCACATCCATCAACTGCAACGCTTCGCTGGTGCGCTGTTCGTGCAGGTAGGTGAGCGTGGCGTCGAGCATGCCGATCATGTCGTCCAGATCCTGGCGCATCTGGCCTTGCAGCTTTTCATCGCTGATGTTTTCCAGGCGCAGTTTCAGACGTGACAACGGTGTGCGCAGATCATGGGAAACCGCGCCCAGCATCCGCGCGCGCTGCTGCACCTGTTCGCGAATGCGCTGTTGCATCAGGTTGAAGGTATACGCGGCTTGTCGTGCTTCGCGCGGGCCGGACTCGTCGAGCGGCGGGCTGTCGAGGTCTTCGCTGAGGCGTTCGGCGGCGTCGCTCAGGCGCTGGATCGGGCGACTCAGCAGCTTGGCGCCGTACCACGCCGCGATCATCAGCGTGATGAACTGAAAGGTCAGCGGCACCACCGGGCCACCGAACCACGGACGCGGTGGCCGTGGCGGATAACGCGGGTCCTGTGAGGGTTGTCGCTCGGCGCCTTGGGAAAACTCCGGCGGCGGTGGCGGAGGGCCGTAGAGATGGAACCAGGTGAAAGCCAGCAGGTGCGCGAGGACGATCGCCACGAACAGCACGCCAAACAGGCGGCCGAACAGCGTGTCGAAGCGCGCCCGCATCAACCGATGTCTCGCGCGTCGAACAGATAACCCTCACCGCGCACGGTTTTGATCAACTGCGGGGCTTTCGGGTCGTCACCGAGTTTTTGCCGCAGACGCGACACCAGCAAATCGATGCTGCGGTCGAAGGCTTCGATCGAGCGGCCACGGGCAGCATCGAGCAGTTGCTCGCGGCTGAGTACCCGGCGCGGACGTTCGATAAACACCCACAGCAAGCGGAATTCGGCGTTGGACAGCGGCACTACGAGACCATCGTCGGCGATCAACTGACGCAGCACGCTGTTCAAGCGCCAGTTGTCGAAACGGATGTTGGCCCGTTGTTCGGTACGATCATCACGCACCCGGCGCAGGATGGTCTGAATTCGTGCGACCAGTTCGCGTGGCTCGAACGGTTTGGCCATGTAGTCATCGGCGCCCAGTTCCAGGCCGATGATGCGGTCGGTCGGTTCGCAACGGGCGGTGAGCATCAGGATCGGGATGTCCGATTCGGCGCGCAGCCAGCGGCACAGCGACAAGCCGTCTTCGCCGGGCAGCATCAGGTCCAGCACGACGACATCGAAATGCTCGGCCTGCATCGCCTGACGCATCGCCGCACCGTCGGTGACGCCGCTGGCGTGGATATTGAAGCGGGCGAGGTAATCGATCATCAGCTCGCGGATCGGCACATCATCGTCGACGATCAGCGCACGAATGCTCCAGCGCTTGTCGTCTTTTTGCTCATCCGTCACGGTCGTTTGGGTGTTGTGCATGGGGCTGTTCATCTGCCAGTAGGCCGCCAACCACAAAAGATGGGCTGCGAGGTGGTGGTTTCAGCATAGGCGTCCGGCCGTTAGGCGGGAAGTGCTGATGTAAGGACGTGTTGCGGCTGGCGAGGCTAGCGCGGGTGCTTGTTGCTGGCGTGTCGGTTGTGTATCGGAGTCGACACAATAGCAGCGAGCGCTATGCTGATCACGGTCGACGCGATGATTTACCGATCATCGGGTGCCGCGCCGCCGCCGGTTCCGCTACAATGCGCGCCGATTTCGACCTGCCTGAGAGCCCATTCATGTCCGCCTGCCAGACTCCTATCATCGTCGCCCTGGATTTCCCCACCCGTGACGCCGCACTGAAGCTGGCCGACCAGTTGGACCCGAAACTGTGCCGGGTCAAAGTGGGCAAGGAACTGTTCACCAGTTGCGCCGCAGAAATTGTCGGCACCCTGCGTGACAAGGGTTTTGAAGTATTCCTCGACCTGAAATTCCATGACATTCCCAACACCACCGCGATGGCCGTGAAAGCCGCTGCCGAGATGGGCGTGTGGATGGTCAACGTGCATTGCTCCGGTGGTCTGCGCATGATGGCCGCTTGCCGTGAAGAGCTGGACAAGCGCAGCGGCCCGCAGCCGTTGCTGATCGGCGTGACCGTGCTGACCTCGATGGAGCGTGAAGATCTGGCCGGTATCGGTCTGGATATCGAGCCGCAAGAGCAGGTTCTGCGTCTGGCTGCATTGGCCGAGAAGGCTGGCATGGATGGTCTGGTGTGCTCGGCGCTGGAAGCCTCGGCACTGAAAACCGCACACCCGTCGCTGCAACTGGTGACCCCGGGGATTCGTCCGGCGGGCAGCGCGCAGGACGATCAGCGCCGCATTCTGACCCCGCGTCAGGCGCTGGATGCCGGTTCCGATTATCTGGTGATCGGCCGTCCGATCAGCCAGGCGGCGGATCCGGCCAAGGCGTTGGCTTCGGTTGTCGCTGAAATCGCCTAAGCATCACTTGAGATCCAAATGTGGGAGCGAGCCTGCTCGCGAAGAGGGAGTGTCAGTCGACATCATTGCCAACTGACCCACCGCTTTCGCGAGCAGGCTCGCTCCCACATTGGTTTTTGTGCTGGCCTTAAACCTTCAACACCAACTTGCCAAAGTTCTCGCCGCTGAACAATTTCATCAGCGTCTCCGGAAAGGTCTCCAGACCTTCGACGATGTCTTCTTTGCTCTTGAGTTGCCCCTTGGCCATCCAGCCGGCCATTTCCTGCGCCGCACTGGCGTATTGCGCGGCGTAGTCCATCACCACAAAACCTTCCATCCGTGCACGATTGACCAGTAGCGACAGGTAGTTGGCCGGGCCTTTGACCGCTTCTTTGTTGTTGTACTGGCTGATCGCGCCGCAGATCACCACGCGCGCCTTCATGTTCAAACGGCTGAGCACGGCATCGAGGATGTCGCCGCCAACGTTATCGAAATACACGTCCACGCCTTTCGGGCATTCGCGTTTAAGTCCGGCCACGACATCTTCGGATTTGTAGTCGATGGCACCGTCAAAGCCCAGTTCATCGATGAGGAATTTGCACTTGTCGGCGCCGCCGGCAATGCCGACCACGCGGCAGCCTTTGATCTTGGCAATCTGCCCGGCAATGCTGCCCACCGCGCCCGCTGCGCCGGACAACACCACGGTGTCACCAGCCTTCGGTGCGCCGACATCGAGCAGGGCGAAGTAGGCGGTCATGCCGGTCATGCCCAGCGCTGACAAATACACCGGCAACGGCGCGAGCTTCGGATCGACTTTGTAAAAACCTCTTGGCTCGCCGAGGAAATAATCCTGCACGCCAATGGCACCGTTGACGTAGTCCCCGACGGCAAACCCTGGATTGTTCGAGGCGATGACTTTGCCTACGCCCAGTGCGCGCATGACCTCACCGATACCGACGGGCGGGATGTAGGATTTGCCTTCGTTCATCCAGCCACGCATGGCCGGGTCGAGGGACAGGTATTCGTTCTTGACCAGAATCTGGCCCGCCGCCGGTTCGCCGACCGGTACTTCCTGATAGGTGAAGGTCTCGCGGGTAGCCGCACCCACCGGGCGTTTGGCGAGCAGGAACTGGCGATTGGTCTGGTTGGTCATGGCAGGCACTCGAACGGAATGAAGCCTTGTTGATAGACCCTCGACAGCATTGGCGCAAGGTTGGCTGACGCGGCGAATGCACGCCGATCCAGTGCAGTGATGATCACCCGGCCGGTTTTATCACTGCGACGCATGGGTACATAAACAGCCATTGGATAGTGCTGACGCTCGGCAGACCTCAGTGGCTATGCTGCCGTTCTACAAATCCCCTGCATCTAGCCCTTTGAGGACATAACAATGAGCATGACGTTTTCCGGTCAGGTTGCTGTAGTCACTGGCGCGGCCAACGGCATCGGCCGTGCGACCGCTCAGGCGTTCGCCGCCGAAGGCCTGAAAGTGGTGGTCGCCGACCTGGACGTGGCAGGGGGCGAGGGCACGGTGGCGCTGATTCGTACAGCCGGCGGCGAAGCGACCTTCGTGCGCTGCAACGTGACCGTCGAAAGCGAAGTGAAAAATCTGATGGACGAGGTCATCAATACCTACGGCCGTCTGGACTATGCCTTCAACAATGCCGGCATCGAAATTGAAAAAGGCAAACTGGCCGAAGGCTCGATGGATGAGTTCGACGCAATCATGGGCGTCAACGTCAAAGGCGTCTGGCTATGCATGAAGTATCAACTGCCACTGTTGCTGGCGCAGGGTGGCGGGGCGATCGTCAATACCGCCTCGGTGGCGGGACTCGGCGCGGCACCGAAGATGAGCATCTACGCGGCGTCGAAGCACGCGGTGATCGGTCTGACCAAATCGGCAGCCATCGAATACGCGAAGAAGAAAATCCGCGTCAACGCTGTGTGTCCGGCGGTGATCGATACCGACATGTTCCGCCGCGCTTATGAGGCCGATCCGAAGAAAGGCGAGTTTGCCAACGCCATGCACCCGGTGGGGCGCATCGGCAAAGTCGAAGAAATCGCCAGTGCCGTGTTGTACCTGTGCAGCGACGGTGCAGCATTCACCACCGGCCACTCGCTGGCAGTCGACGGCGGCGTCACCGCATTCTGAAAAAAGCGCATTAAAAACAGCCCGCATTCGTTGCGGGCTTTTTTGTAGGGCACGGTCAGTTCCGTGAAGTCCCTTAAACAATGTGTATCAAACGGTTAGAACGGTCGCTTTTGGCGGCGTTGTCGCACAGCCTGTCCGGCGCGGCTGTGATTTACTGCCGCCAGCAAAACGGACAGGAGTTTGCTTGCTCATGGAATTGAGAATTGATCGACAGGCAATGGTGCCGGTCGTGCAGCAGATTGTTGACGGACTGACCGAGTGGATCCTGCAAAGTGGCGTACCGCCGGCCACCCGTTTGCCGTCCGTGCGGCAAATCGCCCGGGGCAATCTGCTCAGTCAGTCGAGTGTGGTCGAAGCGTGTGAACGGCTGGTATCGCAGGGCGTTCTGAGCTCATGCCAAGGCACCGGGTTCAGTGTCGCCGCCTCGCCGTCGACACTCGGCGCAGAGGATGAACTGGCGCCATTCGAAGGCCGGTTTGCCTGGTGCGATGCCGTCTGCGAGGCCGCGGGTGGCTTGAAGCTTGGCGCGGGCGGACTGCCGCAAAGCTGGCGCGAGCCTGACGACCTCAGTTATGCCCTGCGCGAGGTAGCGCGTACCGACATGGCCAGCCTGTTCAACTACAGCACGCCCTTGGGGCTTCCGGCGTTGCGCGAGCAGATCGTCAAACGCCTGAAGCTGTTCAGTATCGAGGCCCGCAGTTCTCAACTGCTGAGTACCTGCGGTGCCAGCCATGCGCTTGATCTGATCGTGCGCACCTTGCTCAAGGCCGGAGACTGCGTGGTGGTCGAAACGCCGGGGTACGCGCCGCTGTTCGATCTCCTGCGCCTGCATGGCGTGCACATGCTCGAGGTGCGCCGAACCCCGAACGGGCCGGATATCGAAGCGCTGGAGGCGTTGCTGCAACAGTTTCGCCCCGGCGCATTGTTCATCAACAGCCATCATCACAACCCCACCGGCAGTTGCCTGTCGCCGAGCGTAGCGCAACGCATCCTGCAACTGAGCAAGACCTACGATTTGCGCGTGATCGAAGACGATGTCTACGCAGATTTGCACACCGGCAACGGCACGCGCCTGGCGGCTCTGGATGATGAGGGGCGAGTCATTTACGTGGGCAGTTTTTCCAAGACGCTGAGCAGTGCCTTGCGGGTCGGGTTCGTCTTCGCCGACAGCGAAATTGTCAGGCGGCTGGCGCAGGTCAAAATGATCAGCGGCCTGGGCGCTTCGAGGTTTACCGAGGCCGTGCTGGCCAGCCTGATGGTCAGCGGCGCTTACCGCAAACTGGTGCAGCGCCAGCGTCAACGCCTGAATGCCGATCGCGCGGCCGCGTTGCAGGCGTTGGAGGACGCCGATTGGGAGGTTTTCGGCAAGCCTGCGGGTGGCTTGTTCATCTGGGCGCGCTCGCGCATGACTGATCAGATTCGGGTGCGTCGGCAGGCTCAACGCTGCGGCGTGTTGCTGTCAGCGCCTGATGCATTCAGCCCCAATGGCGAGCCGGGTGATTGGCTGCGCATCAACGTTGCCTACGCGTGTGATCCACGCGCCCGGCAGTTTTTTCGCCACACCGGTTCGGATCGACCTCAAGCGTTCTGAAAACGACGCGGGCGTAGCTTTTTGCCATTATTCCGACGCCAGAGACTTGTGCCGGTGGATGGCCGTTGCGACTCTTCGCTCTACTGACAATGGCAGGGGACTACGCGCAATGATTTCGGCCATGCAAGGACGTTTTGCCAACCTCGGTATGGCGAAAAAACTGGGTATCGGGTTTGTGCTGGTTTTGCTGCTGACCGCGCTGGTGGCGGCCATCGGCGTGTGGTCCCTGCAAACCATCAGTCAGCGTTTCGATGGTCTGAAACAGATGTCCTCGCTTAACAGTGGCCTGCTCAAAGTGCGCCTGCTCGAGCAGGAATATGCGTTGCGGGGCGATCCGAAGACGGCCGATGCCCTGCGTAAGGGCGTCGACGAACTGGTTGCTCTGGCTGATCAGCTCAAAGCGCAGTCGGCGGCCAATGTGCCGGTCATGAATGATGTGCAGCAGTCGCTCGGCGCTTATCGCAAGGCGTTCGACGAGTTTGTGTCGTTGACTCAGACCAAGGACCTCGCGCTGGAAATGGCCAGTTGGTCGGTGTCCAGTGTGGCCAACAATCTTGACGTATTGCAGGCCGGGCTCGCCGATGACGGCGCGTATACCTTGAAGGACACTGAGGGCAAGGACGGCGCGCAGTTCATCGAGCAGGCCAGTCAGGTCAGTCAGGTTTCGCGCTTGATGCTGCAAGCGATGAACGAAGCTCGGATTCGCCTCGATCAAAGCCGCAAGGGCGATGCCGACAGTGCTGGCAAGGGCAATATCGAACAGGCCGCACAGGCCCAGGCGCAGGCCGAAGAACTGAAAACCACGGTCAAGGACGAGGGGTATCTGACCGTGCTCAATGAGGTGTCGGGGCACATCGCCGGTTTCAACGACAAATTGGCCGAGTACACCGGATTGCTCGCGCAGGAAAAAACCGTCTACGAGCAATTGCACCAGCGCGCGAATGAAGTGGTCGAGCGCGTGAATCAGGCTTATGTCGCTGAAGATGGCGCGATGCAGGTGGAACTGAAGAAAAACTCGCTGTTGATCGTTGGTTCATCGGCACTGGCTTTGTTGGTGGGATTGCTTGCCGCGTGGCTGATCACCCGACTTATCGTCGCGCCATTGCGCAGCGTGATTCAGGTCGCGCAACAGATTGCCGCCGGCGACTTGAGTGCGACTGTGGAGGTGACCCGTCGCGACGAGATCGGTCAGTTGATGCTGGCGATGCAACAGATGGGCGCGGGTCTGAGCACGATCGTCAGTGGTTTGCAGGCGGGGATCGAGCAACTGGCCAGTTCAGCGCAATCGTTGTCGGCGGTCACTGAACAGACCAACCTTGAGGTCAACAGCCAGAAGGAAGAAACCGAGCAGGTTGCCACGGCGATGAACCAGATGACCGCTACTGTGCATGACGTGGCGCGCAATGCTGAAGAGGCGGCGCTGGCCGCGCAGACGGCGGATGACAAGGTCGAGAGTGGTCAGCAGGTGGTGCGCCAGAGCATGGCGCGGATCGAGCAATTAGCTGATTCGGCGACGTCGGCCAGTTCGAGCATCGAAAGCCTCAGTGCGGAAATCCAGAATATCGGCACGGTGCTGGGGGTGATCAAAAGCGTCGCTGAGCAAACCAATTTACTGGCGCTGAATGCCGCGATCGAGGCGGCCCGGGCCGGTGAGCAGGGCAGGGGCTTTGCGGTGGTGGCCGATGAGGTGCGCGCACTGGCGCGGCGCACGCAGCAATCGACTGAGGAAATTGAACGGCTGGTCAGTGCTCTGCGCTCGGCGGCGCATTCCTCGGTGCAGCAGATTCAGAGCAGCGGGGAGTTGGTGAAGCTGGCGGTCAGTGATGCGTTGCAGACCGAGAGTGCGCTGGGGAGTATTGCGGCGGCGGTGTCGTTGATTCAGCAGATGAATCAGCAGATTGCGGCGGCGGCCGAGGAGCAGAGTTCGGTGGCGGAGGAGATCAATCGCAGTGTGACGAGTATTCGCGCGAGTGCGGATCAGTCGTCGATCGCGATGCGCGGGAATGCGGCTTCGAGTGTTGAGCTGGCGCAGTTGGGGGGGGAGTTGCGTGGGATGGTTGGGCATTTTCGGCTTTGACGCTTTGGGCTTGGCGGCCTTTGGGCCGACCATGTTGTGGGTGGTTTGGGGGAATATCCGTTGCTTCGGGTGTTGCGGCTGGCGGTTCCGCCCTTACGGCGGGTCACTTTTGACAAACGCCTCAAAAGTAACCAAAAACGCTTGCTCCGACGTACGGCCCGCTCGCTGGGGCTCGGGGTTCCTTCGCTCCGGGATCGATCCGGGCGCAGCGCCTACGGTTTGCTTCGCTGCACCTCCTCTCGCTGTGTTTGGCTGCGCCAAACGGTCGCTGCGCTCCCACACCCGGATCAATCCCTCCACTCAGCCTTCCGACGTCGCCCGTGGATCAAGATCAAGAGCTGCAGCCGAGCTAACGCTCATCCTGTTGAGTGGTGAGAAGCAGATGCGGTTGTGAGGTGGGCGTTGCTTTTGCTTTTCTGTAGGAGTGAGCCTGCTCGCGATCGCGGTCTTGCAGCCAGCTCATCTCTGCCGGATGTACTTAAACCCTGTGGGAGCTGGCTTGCCAGCGATGGCGACCTGACAGCCGGCCAATCTCTATCTGAATACACTCATTCAAAACTGTGGGAGCGAGCTTGCTCGCGAAGGCCTCCTCACATTCACCGGTTTTGTATCGGATTCACTCCTGCGAGCCCACAAAAAAGCCACCTTTCGGTGGCTTCTCTCGCAACAACTGCAATCAGTCGTAAATCACTTTCTTCTTCCAGTCGGCATCGGCCTCTACATCTTTCAGGCCGGCGGTCAGTTGGTTCTCTTCACCTTCAACCGGTGCAATCTTGTCCATGACCTGGGCGTTGGCGCGAGCCAGGAGTTTTTCCAGGTATTGCAGTTGTTCTGCGTAGATCTGCGGATCCTGCTGTTTGCGCAGGTATTGCACGCCGCGTTCGAAGGCGAGGCGGGCCTGGCCGGGCTGGTTTTGTTGCAGGGACTGTTGGCCGAGGTTGTTGAAGAATTCGATGTGCAGCAGCACCAGAATGTGGCGGACTTCGCGGATCCAGTGCTTGGCTTCGTTTGGTGGCAGGAAACCATCGTGGGCGGCGCGGGTGATTTGGCCGTGGAGGGCTTCGAGCAGGAAGCGCACGTCTTTGGCTTTGGCTTCGGTCAGGATCGGCGCCGGTGGGTTGTTGACCGGGATCGATTCACCTTGGGCGACCAGGGCGCTGAGTTCGGTGATGCGCGCTTTGGTAGTGACGCTGGTTTTTTCCAGGTTCAGCAGGCGCTGGCAGACGTTCAGCTCCAGACGGGTCAGCAGCAGCTTGAGTGCCGGGGTCATGAACTGGCCCGGGAAGGTTTCGGTCAGTTCGCCGCAGCGACGCAGGCGGTCGTTGAGTTCGACCTTGGTGCGGGCCTTCTCCAGTTTGTTGTTTTCCACCACATGGTTCATGTAGCCAATGGCGATCAGAATTGCGATCCCGGCTATGACTAGCAGGGTGATCATGAGTGGTGTCACCGGTAAGACCTCTTTATAGGGTTCGCATGCGAGTGTAGTGGCTGGGCATTTAGCCGCCTAGCGCCGCTCGACGAGTTGGATCGGCAGGTTCAATCTGTATCGGCCGCACGCTGCTTATATGAATGCTGGCTCTGCGGGTGCAGATTGCCATCACTGTGGGTGGACTATAGCGTCTTGGCGAGTGGCGGAATATAGGCGTCAATCGTCGGGCGACGGAAAAGCCTGATTGCTGCCGTAAAGCAGGTCGAAGTCATTGATTTAAATAAATTTATATCAAGGGGTTGACGACCTCTCAATCCATCCATAGAATGCGCGCCACTTGCAGCGTAAAGCACACAGCGAAGCGCGGCAGGGAGTGAATGTTGTAGTGTGTCCCCTTCGTCTAGTGGCCTAGGACACCGCCCTTTCACGGCGGTAACAGGGGTTCGAGTCCCCTAGGGGACGCCAATGCGGGAATAGCTCAGTTGGTAGAGCACGACCTTGCCAAGGTCGGGGTCGCGAGTTCGAGTCTCGTTTCCCGCTCCAATTTTAAACAGTAGCGCTTTCGGGCGGTGCTGAGTGAAACCAGAACCAAGTCTTCGGGCAAGGATCTGGACACCGAAACACACACCATGTGTTCCGGGTAGCGTGTCCCCTTCGTCTAGTGGCCTAGGACACCGCCCTTTCACGGCGGTAACAGGGGTTCGAGTCCCCTAGGGGACGCCATTTGCGGGAATAGCTCAGTTGGTAGAGCACGACCTTGCCAAGGTCGGGGTCGCGAGTTCGAGTCTCGTTTCCCGCTCCAAATTCTAAAAACGCCGCTCAGTGAGCGGCGTTTTTATTAGTGAAAGTTGTAGCCTGTGTCCCCTTCGTCTAGTGGCCTAGGACACCGCCCTTTCACGGCGGTAACAGGGGTTCGAGTCCCCTAGGGGACGCCATTGCGGGAATAGCTCAGTTGGTAGAGCACGACCTTGCCAAGGTCGGGGTCGCGAGTTCGAGTCTCGTTTCCCGCTCCATATTCACAAAAACGCCGCTCAACAGAGCGGCGTTTTTGTATGCGCGATTTGTGGTCGTGTCATCGGGCATAAAAGAAAAGGCCCGCCGAAGTGATTCGGCGGGCCTTTTTTGCGTTTTTGCGACTGCTTACCACGACAGCATCAAGCGACCGGCAAACAGGATCAGCACCACACCCATGGTGCGCTCGAACCAATGCCCCATGCGCATGAACAGCAGGCGTACTTTGTTGCTTGAGAAAAACAGCGCCACGATCACGAACCAAAGCGCGTTTACAAAACACATCCACAAACCATAGAACGCCTGGATTTGCAGAGGTGTTTCGGCGCTGATGATCGTTGTGAAAATGGCCAGGAAAAACAGCGTGGCCTTGGGGTTGGTCGCATTGGTCAGAAAACCGGTACTGAATGCTTTGAACAGCGTTTGTTCAACCACCGGTTCCTCGCTGGTTTTCTCACCTTCAATGGCCGATTTGGGTTTGCTGCGCAACAGGCTGACACCCAAATACAGGATGTAAGCACCGCCAACCACTTTGGCCACGGTCAGCAACCACGGGGTGGTGTGCATCAACGCCCCGACCCCCAGCAGTGTGTAGAGCACGTGCACGGAAATCCCCGCGCCGATCCCCAGCGCCGTGCAGATCCCCACCAGTCGGCCGAATCGTACGCTTTGGCGAATAGTGACCGCGAAGTCCGGGCCGGGAGCCACCACGGCCAGAAAGTGAATGGTTGCCAGCGCCAGAAACTCGCCCAGATAATTCGAATACATCTCAGCTCCAGTAGGTCAGGGGTGAAGCATTGCCGCGATAGCCGACAAAAAAGGAAAGGCTCAAACGCGGATCGGCCACACCCGGGGTCACCGAGTGCATACGACGCGAATTGAACATGATGAAATCGCCGGGTTGCGGTCTCACTTCGAGTGCTGGAGGGCCGAGCAGCGCCGGTTCGATGCCATAACTGTCGCCACGCATTTCATCGAATTGATCCGGGCTGATGTCGTCGTCCCACATCTGCAGGGCACCGCCCTCGGTCGGCATGTTCAGATAGACGTTGCAGGCGAACTGCGCCTCCAGACTGCGGGCCTGGAAGCTGTCCGGGGCGTCCTT
>NZ_CP134772.1:0-75000 GCF_031882575.1 Pseudomonas sp. VD-NE ins | reverse complement strand
GCCCGGCCAATACGCGCGATAAATCCAGTACCCGCAGATGCGACAGCGCGCCCATGGTCGCTCTCCTATTAATAGAACGCCTGCAGACCAGTTTGCGCACGCCCGAGGATCAGCGCGTGAACGTCATGGGTACCCTCATAGGTATTCACCACTTCCAGGTTGACCAGATGACGGGCCACGCCGAACTCATCGGAGATACCGTTGCCGCCCAACATGTCGCGAGCCATGCGGGCGATATCCAGCGACTTGCCGCAAGAGTTGCGCTTCATGATCGAAGTGATCTCGACCGCAGCCGTGCCTTCATCCTTCATGCGCCCCAGACGCAAGCAACCTTGCAGGGCCAGAGTAATTTCGGTCTGCATGTCGGCCAGCTTCTTCTGGATCAACTGAGTAGCGGCCAGAGGACGTCCGAACTGCTGACGATCGAGGGTGTATTGGCGAGCGGTGTGCCAGCAGAATTCTGCAGCGCCCAGCGCGCCCCAGGAAATGCCATAACGCGCGGAGTTGAGACAGGTGAACGGACCTTTCAGACCGCGCACATCCGGGAAGATGTTCTCTTCTGGCACGAACACGTTGTCCATGACGATCTCACCGGTGATCGACGCACGCAGACCGACCTTGCCGTGAATCGCTGGAGCACTCAGGCCTTTCCAGCCCTTTTCCAGTACGAAACCACGGATGTCGCCGGCATCGTCTTTGGCCCAGACCACAAACACATCAGCGATCGGGCTGTTGGTGATCCACATCTTCGCGCCGGTCAGGCTGTAGCCGCCGTCGACTTTGCGTGCACGGGTAATCATCGCGCCCGGATCGGAACCGTGGTTCGGCTCGGTCAGGCCGAAGCAGCCGATCCACTCGCCGGAAGCCAGTTTCGGCAGGTATTTCTGCTTCTGTGCTTCGGTGCCGAATTCGTTGATCGGCACCATCACCAGCGACGACTGCACGCTCATCATCGAGCGGTAGCCGGAGTCGACACGCTCGACTTCACGGGCAATCAGACCATAGCTGACATAGTTGAGACCGCTGCCACCGTACTGCTCTGGGATGGTCGCGCCCAACAGACCGACTTCGCCCATTTCGCGAAAGATCGCCGGGTCAGTCTTCTCATGACGAAAAGCTTCGAGAACACGCGGTGCGAGGCTCTGTTGAGCGAACTGCTCGGCGGTGTCGCGGATCATGCGCTCTTCTTCGGTGAGCTGTTGATCCAGCAACAGGGGATCGATCCAGTTGAAGCTAGCTTTACCGCCCATGAGTGTGTCCTCGCAAATCGGGTGAATTAACGTGGCATTGATCCTAGGCGCGGTTCGCTGTCGCGGCAAACGAGGATTTCGCATTCTGTTGTGCTAATTTCTCACTCCGAAACGTCGCGAAATGCCTTTTATGCGGCGCATTAGTGAGGTTGACGTACATGCGCAGGAAGATCCCCAGCACCACAGCACTTATCAGCTTCGAGGCCGCCGCGCGTCACGAGAGCTTTACCCGCGCCGCTGAAGAACTTTCCCTCACCCAGGGCGCCATTTGCCGACAGATCGCCAGCCTTGAGGAGTTCCTCAGCGTGGAACTGTTCCGACGCTCGCGACGCGGAGTGAAACTGACCGAAGCGGGACTTTCCTACAGCCGCCGCGTCGCCACGCAACTCGATGCGGTCGAGCGCGACACCCTCTCGGTGATGGGCCAGCAAGGCACCAACGTGATCGAACTGGCGGTAGTGCCGACTTTCGGCACGCAATGGTTGCTGCCACGCCTCAAAGACTTTCAGCTCAAACACCCGGAAGTCACCGTCAACCTGACCAACCGCACTCGCCCCTTCCTGTTTGCCGATACAGAATTCGACGCAGCAATCTATTTCGGCGATGCCGACTGGTCGGGTACCGAATCCCACAGATTGATGGGCGAAAATCCGATGCCGGTGTGCAGCCCCGCCCTACTCGGCAACAAGACACATCTGACAGCCGATGAGATTGCCGATCTGCCACTGCTGCAACAGACCACGCGCCCTTATGCCTGGCGCCAGTGGTTCAACTCGCAGCAGCTGAATATCCCTCGCGACATGACAGGCCCGCGCTACGAGCTATTCTCCATGCTCGCCCAGGCCGCCATGCACGACATGGGCATTGCGCTGATTCCACCGTTCCTGATCCAGCGTGAACTGGCCGAGAAACGCTTGGTGATTGCCAACCCGCAGGCGCTCTCCAGTATCAAGGCCTATTACCTGATGATTCCCGAACGAAAAGTCGAATCAGCGTCATTAAAGGCATTTCGCGACTGGCTGGTAACTCAGGCGCAGAGCTACAGCCTAGAAGGGTAAAGGCTCACAGCGATAACTAACCCCGTAGTCAGGAAATACAAAGCCCTACAGATATAAGTATTTGTCGCAATTGCACAGACTGTATCCGAAAGTCGTACAGACGTCCCACAAGCGCCTGACGACGTGGCTTTGAGCCTCCATCGGCGACGCATTGATGCCTATTCACGTCACCGATGAGAAATTTTTCCATAATCGGCCAGAATCCTTGCAAGGCACGGCCTGCAAGGGATTCAGTTGGCCATCTGCGACATTCGGTCACGGCATGACTTGTAGTTAATTTTCCGTCACCCGTCATAATCCCTTGAAGGGCATAAAGTTCGCCTGCAAAATGCCGCGCCCCGCCCTGATTCGGCGGGATCGTGCTGATCGGCCGCCCCAGTCGCACCATCCGTAGTGCATGGGTTTACTCAATAAGATCACGCAGGAGATTTGACGTGCACATTGGTGTTCCTCTCGAAACCCAGACCGGTGAAACACGGGTTGCTGCAACCCCGGAAACCATTAAAAAGCTGATCAGCCAAGGTCATAAGGTCACTGTGCAAACCGGCGCCGGCGTTAAAGCCAGTGTTGTCGACAGTGCCTATGAAGCGGCAGGCGCAACCATTGGCAGTGCCAATGACGCGTTTGGCGCTGAGCTGATTCTCAAAGTGGTCGCCCCAAGCGATGCCGAGCTGACGCTGATCAAGCGCGGTACGGTGCTGGTGGGCATGCTCAACCCGTTCAACAACGAAACCATCGCGAAGATGGCCGAGTGCGGCATTACCGCGTTCGCCCTCGAAGCGGCGCCGCGCACCTCGCGCGCGCAGAGTCTCGATGTGTTGTCGTCGCAGGCGAACATTGCCGGCTATAAGGCTGTGTTGCTGGCCGCTCACCACTACCCACGCTTCATGCCAATGCTGATGACCGCTGCGGGCACCGTGAAAGCGGCGCGCGTGCTGATTCTCGGCGCAGGTGTGGCCGGGTTACAGGCGATTGCTACCGCGAAACGTCTGGGTGCGGTCATCGAAGCGTCTGACGTGCGTCCGGCGGTGAAAGAGCAGATCGAATCCCTCGGTGCCAAGTTCGTCGACGTACCTTACGAGACCGATGAAGAGCGTGAATGCGCCGTCGGTGTCGGCGGTTACGCGCGGCCAATGCCGGCAAGCTGGATGCAGCGTCAGGCCCAAGCCGTGCACGAACGGGCCAAACAGGCTGACATCGTCATCACCACCGCGCTGATTCCGGGCCGCAAGGCGCCGACGCTGTTGAGCGCGGAGACTGTGGCGCAGATGAAACCGGGTTCGGTGGTCATCGACCTCGCGGCGGCTCAGGGCGGCAACTGCCCACTGACCGTGGCAGACCAAGTCGTCGTCGAGAATGGCGTGACCATTTGTGGCCCGACCAATCTGGCCGGTGAAGTCGCTGCAGACGCCTCGGCACTGTACGCGCGCAACCTGCTGGACTTCCTCAAGCTGGTCTTCACCAAAGAAGGCCAGTTCGACGTCAACCTCGAAGACGACATCGTCGCCGCGTGCCTGATGTGCCGCGACGGCCAAGTCATCCGCAAAAACGCCTAAGCAGGGATTCAGACGATGGAAGAGCTTATCTCCCCCGGTATCTACAACCTGATCATCTTCGTGCTGGCGATTTATGTCGGTTACCACGTGGTCTGGAACGTTACACCTGCGCTGCACACGCCTTTGATGGCGGTGACCAACGCCATCTCGGCGATCGTGATCGTCGGCGCTATGCTCGCGGCCGCGCTGACCGTTACGCCGCTGGGCAAAACCATGGGCACCCTCGCCGTGGCGCTGGCTGCGGTCAACGTATTCGGTGGCTTCCTGGTCACCCGCCGCATGCTTGAGATGTTCAAGAAGAAAGCCCCGAAAGTAAAAGAAGAGGCGCCGAAGTAATGAGCATGAATCTCGTCACGACGCTCTACCTGATCGCGTCGATCTGTTTTATCCAGGCCCTCAAAGGCCTATCGCACCCGACTACCTCGCGGCGCGGCAACCTGTTCGGCATGCTCGGCATGGCCTTGGCCATCCTGACTACCGTCGGCCTCATCTATAAGTTGGGTGCTGAGCTGGCAACTGCCGGTATCGGTTACGTCATCGTCGGTCTGCTGGTCGGCGGCACTGCCGGTTCGATCATGGCAAAGCGCGTTGAAATGACCAAGATGCCGGAACTGGTCGCCTTCATGCACAGCATGATCGGTCTGGCAGCGGTGTTCATCGCGATCGCCGCAGTTGTTGAGCCGCAATCGCTGGGTATCGTTAAACAGCTGGGCGACTCGATCCCGGCGGGCAACCGTCTGGAGCTGTTCCTCGGTGCGGCCATTGGTGCGATCACCTTCTCGGGTTCGGTAATTGCCTTCGGCAAGTTGTCGGGCAAGTACAAGTTCCGCCTGTTCCAGGGCGCACCGGTACAGTTTGCCGGGCAGCACAAGCTCAACGCAGTGCTGGGTCTGGCGACGCTGGCACTGGGCCTGACCTTCATGTTCACTGGCAACCTCACCGCGTTCGCGCTGATGCTGGCACTGGCGTTCGTGATGGGTGTGCTGATCATCATCCCGATCGGCGGCGCGGACATGCCGGTGGTGGTGTCGATGCTCAACAGCTACTCGGGCTGGGCGGCGGCGGGTATCGGCTTCTCGCTGAACAACTCGATGCTGATCATTGCCGGTTCCTTGGTGGGTTCGAGCGGTGCGATCCTCTCGTACATCATGTGCAAGGCGATGAACCGTTCCTTCTTTAATGTACTGCTCGGCGGTTTCGGCAACACGGCCGACGCTGGCCCGGCCGGTGCAAAAGAAGCACGTCCGGTGAAATCCGGTTCGGCTGACGACGCAACCTTCCTGCTGACCAACGCCGACACCGTGATCATCGTGCCGGGCTACGGCTTGGCGGTTGCACGTGCACAGCATGCTCTGAAGGAATTGACCGAGAAGCTGACCCACCGTGGCGTAACCGTGAAGTATGCGATTCACCCAGTAGCGGGTCGTATGCCGGGGCACATGAACGTCCTGCTCGCCGAGGCCGAAGTGCCTTACGATCAGGTGTTCGAGATGGAAGACATCAACTCCGAGTTCGGCCAGGCCGACGTGGTGTTGGTGCTCGGCGCGAACGACGTGGTCAACCCGGCGGCGAAGAACGATCCGAAATCGCCGATTGCCGGTATGCCGATTCTCGAAGCATTCAAGGCCAAGACCATCATCGTCAACAAGCGCTCGATGGCCAGCGGCTATGCCGGTCTGGACAACGAACTGTTCTATCTGGACAAGACCATGATGGTCTTCGGCGACGCGAAGAAAGTCATCGAAGACATGGTCAAAGCGGTCGAGTAATTCCCCGCTGCAAGACCAAACGCCCCGACCTGTCGGGGCGTTTTTGTTTGCGCAAACAGTCGGACAATATGCCGCGTTGTTGCAGATCCAGTAACGGTGTTTTACTTCAAACCCGCTGAATAGACGCCTCGTTTGCGACCTTGGTAGCGGGACAGGCGCTCGTCAAATTCACTAGACTGCGCATCCTGCTACTCGCTTCCCGAGATAATAATCCATGTACCGTGACCGTATTCGCCTGCCTTCGTTGTTGGATAAAGTGATGAGCGCCGCCGACGCAGCCGCTCTGATTGAGGACGGCATGACCGTCGGCATGAGCGGTTTCACCCGTGCCGGCGAAGCCAAAGCCGTCCCTCACGCACTGGCCGAGCGGGCCAAGGTCACGCCGCTGAAGATCAGCCTGATGACCGGCGCCAGCCTGGGCAACGACCTCGACAAGCAACTGACCGAGGCCGGTGTGCTGTCGCGGCGCATGCCGTTCCAGGTTGACAGCACCTTGCGCAAGGCAATCAACGCCGGCGAAGTCATGTTCATCGACCAGCATCTGTCGGAAACCGTCGAGCAACTGCGCAACCAGCAATTAAAGCTGCCGGACATCGCGGTCATCGAAGCCGTGGCCATCACCGAGCAAGGTCACATCGTGCCGACCACCTCGGTGGGCAACTCGGCGAGCTTCGCGATTTTCGCCAAACAGGTGATCGTCGAGATCAACCTGGCGCACAACGCCAACCTCGAAGGCCTGCACGACATCTATATCCCGACCTACCGCCCGACGCGCACGCCGATTCCTCTGGTGAAAGTCGACGATCGCATCGGCAGCACCGCGATTCCGATCCCGCCGGAGAAGATTGTCGCCATTGTCATCACCCAGCAGGCGGATTCACCGTCAACGGTGTCGACCCCGGATGTCGATACCAACGCCATCGCCGAGCACCTGATCACGTTCTTCAAGCAGGAAGTCGACGCCGGGCGCATGACCAACAAGCTCGGCCCGTTGCAGGCGGGGATCGGCAACATTGCCAACGCGGTGATGTGCGGCCTGATCGATTCGCCGTTCGAGGACCTGACCATGTACTCCGAAGTGCTGCAGGATTCGACGTTCGACCTGATCGATGCCGGCAAGCTGAGTTTTGCGTCGGGCAGTTCGATTACCCTGTCGGAGCGCCGCAACAGTGACGTATTCGGCAATCTGGAGAAGTACAAGGACAAACTGGTGCTGCGTCCGCAGGAGATCTCCAACCACCCGGAAGTCGTACGGCGCCTGGGCATCATCGGCATCAACACGGCGCTGGAGTTCGACATCTATGGCAACGTCAACTCCACACACGTCTGCGGCACGCGGATGATGAACGGCATCGGCGGTTCCGGCGACTTCGCGCGCAACGCGCATCTGGCGGTGTTCGTGACCAAGTCGATCGCCAAGGGCGGCGCGATTTCCAGTGTGGTGCCTATGGTCAGCCACGTTGACCATACCGAGCACGATGTCGACATTCTGGTGACCGAAGTCGGGCTGGCCGACTTGCGCGGCCTGGCGCCACGGGAACGGGCGCGGGTGATCATCGATAACTGCGTGCACCCAGACTTCCGCCAGGCGCTGAACGATTACTTCACGGCGGCCTGTGCAATCGGTGGTCACACCCCGCACATCCTGCGTGAAGCGTTGAGCTGGCACACGAACCTGGAAGAAACCGGGCGCATGCTCGCTGTCTGATTCACACAGATAATCCGCTGACGCAAACACAGTTTGTGTCAGCGGACATACGCAAGCCTCCCGCCTGACAAAAACTGTACTGCTGTACTGGTCATTTCCTACAGCATTTGCCTACCGCTTCAACTCAAATGAGCGAAAACGCACCACTTAAGTGCGGACAGGTACAGTTTGCTCAATTTTGACCCGTACACCCCCTATAAACAGTTAACTGGTCACTCACAATACAGTTGAACTGTATCTAGAGAGACTTGGCAAACGAGAGGATCATGGGCACCAGTCAAACCACTACCTGATCCCGCCACAAGCGGAAGGATGTCAACCATGGAACGTACACTCAGTTCCGAACTGTTCTTCGAAGACAAAGCTGTAAACACCCAGGCTTCCCTGCCTCTGCGCGTTATCGCCAACCTGATGTTGTGGCAGCGCCGCATCTCCAGCCGCCACCAATTGGCTCGTCTGGATTCGCGTCTGCTGGCTGACGCCGGTATCAGCGAAGCACAACGCTACGAAGAGCTGAGCAAGCCGTTCTGGCGCTAAGTAGCGTCGCTGGCTCTGGTCGTTAGACCCACCGCCAGCAACCCGAATTGAACAAACAAAACCCGTCGTGGAAAACCGCGACGGGTTTTGTCGTTTTGGGCTCTTAAAAAGCCATACCAGTACAGTTCACATAATTCGAAATGAGACTATTACAATTGTAGGAGCTGCCGAAGGCTGCGATTTTTTGATCTTGAAAATCCAAAGCAAAAGATCGCAGCCTTCGGCAGCTCCTACAGTTTTTCGTCTGGATGCTGGTTAGGTATCGGGTTCTGCGCCTAATATCCACGCAGAACGTGGCGAATGCTGTGTCACCGGCGTCTGACTCCTCAGATACCGAGCCACCTCTCTCTACGGTTTATCCAAAGGAGTTACACCATGCCCCGTCTTCGTCTGCTCAGTGCCGCCGCCCTGCTGGCCGTGGCTGCCAACGCCAGCGCTACCAGCTTCATCGTGACCACCGACGCCGTTGTCGGCGCTCTGAAATCCTCGTCCGACGCCACGTCCGATGTGACTTCATCTTTCCGTGACGACAAAATCGTCCTCGCCGCCCGTGACGACGCTGCCAGCTTCGTGGCCAGCGAAGGTGAAATCCGTGGCGTGAAACTGGAAAGCGCACTGGATCACATCCGTCACCAGGCGCCACAACTGCAAGCCACTGACGCACAACTGGCTCAGGCCATCCTGACGATCTAAGCGCCAGGTACCAATCGGGACACGCCGTTCGTGTCCCGATGTTTCGGCGCTGGCTCTGGCCCGGGCATTGCGCTAGCCTTCGGGCTCACCAAAAATTACCGAGTCCGATGCGCTTTCTTCCAAATCTACTGATTCCCTCCATATTGTTCACCGCCTGCTGGACGGCGCCGGCCAATGCCTTTGATGCTTTCAACGCGTCGACCCAAGGCACCGTCGTCAGTGGTTACGCCACCAGCATGGTGTCTTCTGCGCCTTTCGACCGTAAACTGCTGCTCGCCGCCCACGATGACGCGGCCGCGTTTGTTGCCAGTGAAGGTGAATGGCGAGGTGTTCGTCTGGAATCCGCGCTGCATTACCTGCGCAAAACCCGACCGAAACTTCATGTCAGCGACCTTGAACTGGCAGAAGCAATTCTCGTCCAATAGTTATCCTGTACCCCAGTTATCCTTGCCCTTCCGGAGTCGTTCCATGCGTAGCCCGCTGATTGCTGCCGCCCTTGGCCTGTTTTTGTTGGCCGACGTGGCCCAGGCGCACACCCTGGTAGCCACCAGTAACATCATCGTTCGTGCCTCCCAGCGCACCATCGATTTCACTTCCGACACCACCACGTCGATTCGCGACTCGAAAATTATCCGCGAAGCCCACGACGACGCTGCCAGTTTCGTCGCGTCCAATGGCGATATCCGTGGCGCGCACCTGGAAGCCGCGCTCAATACCTTGCGCACTCGCGTACCGGAAGCGCGCGACGCCAGTGATCAGATTCTCGCCGAAGCCATCCTCGCACTGTGAGGTCACTCGGCACCTGGCTGCTGGCCGGGGCGTTGTTGCTGCTTGGCAACAGCGCCCACGCCGGCCTGCAACTGCGGCTCAAGACCGACGGTCTGAGCCCCGCCCAACAACAGGCCAGCCAGGCGCTGATCGATGAGGCAATGCAAAAGCTGCCGCCGAGCTTTATCGAGCGGCTGGATCGGCGCATCGATGTCGGCTGGACCGACGACATGCCCGCCAACGCCTATGGCCAAGCCACACTGGTGGCCGAGCTCGATCTGAATCGAAAACTGCTCGCCGGTCTTACTGACGGCAGTGCGGCCAAAGAAAAAACCAATCGCCCCCACGGCACTGTGCGTCAGGAACTGCTCGCCACGGTGCTGCATGAAATCACCCACATTTATGATCGCGCGCGACTGTGGCCGAGTGCCGAGCGCACGCTGATCCAGCGCTGCACTCGACGGTTCAACAGCGCCGGGCTGATCGGCATTCCCGACGAGTGTCGCGGTCAGAACGGCCGGCGCTTCACCCTTAGCGATGATCCGCGCCTGCTCGACCTCGCCGGTTGGCAGCAATACGTCGGCCGTCGCGGTGAGCGCGAACAACACAACCGGCAAATCGCTCGCAGCCCGGACCTGTACGAAATCTCCAGCCCGAAGGAGTTCGTCGCGGTCAACATGGAGTATTTCCTCCTCGACCCGAGCTACGCCTGCCGCCGTCCGGCACTGTACCGCTATTACCAGCAACACTTCGGCTGGGCGCCGCCGGCCAAGGACGCCTGCAGCAAGACCTTCTCGTTCCTCAATGCCGGCAACGACTTCGCCAAGCAACCCTTGGGGCAGGTCGATCCGGAGCGGGTGTATGCCGTCGACTATCTGCTGGCCGAGGCCAATCAGAACTGGGTCAGCCGTTGGGGCCACAGCATGTTGCGCCTGGTGATCTGTGCACCGGGCCGCCCACGTGGCCCGGATTGCCGGCTCGATCTGGACCAGCATCTGGTGCTGTCCTACCGCGCCTTTGTTGGCGATGTGCAGCTGTCGAGTTGGGACGGCCTGGTCGGCAAATACCCGTCGCGCCTGTTCGTGCTGCCGCTCGCGCAGGTTATCGACGAATACACCAAGACCGAACTGCGCAGCCTCGCGTCGGTGCCGCTGAACCTGACACGGGAGGAGATCGAAGGCGTAGTCGAGCATGCGGCCGAGATGCACTGGAGCTACGACGGCAACTATTTCTTCCTCTCCAACAACTGCGCGGTAGAAGGGCTGAAGCTGTTGCGCAGCGGCAGTAACAACAACCAGTTCGTCGGACTGGACAGCATCATGCCCAACGGCTTGCTGGAAGTGATGAAGGGCCGTGGTCTGGCGGACACCAGTGTGCTGGATGATCCGAAAGAAGCGTTGCGTCTGGGCTATCGCTTCGACTCGTTCCGCGATCGCTATCAGGCGATGTTCGATGTGTTGAAGAAACAATTGCCAATCAAACAGAACACCGTCGAGGAATGGCTTTCGCTGACAGCCGAAGAACGCCGTGAGTGGTTTGAGCGCGCCGACTTGCGCACCAGCGCCGCCCTGCTGCTGTTGGAGCAGGCCAGTTATCGACGCCAGTTGTTGCTGGCTCAGGATGAGGTCAAGCAACGCTACCTCGGCGCGCGGGAGCTGGAAAACGGCGGTATGGACAAGGCCAACGCGACCTTGCAGGAAATCCTCGCCAACAGCGGGTTCCTTAGCCGTCCGGCGGAATTGCTCGATTCCAAGGGTTACGGATTGCCGCAGCCAACCGAGTTCAGTCGACTCGAAGCCGAGAGCAGTCAGCGGCAGAAAAAGCTGCTGGCACTGTCCGGTGACCTGGACGCAGAAGTGCGCAAATTGCTGGAGCCGAAGCGGGCCGCCGAAATTGCGGCCAGTGAGGAGAATGTGAAGCAGATCGGCGCGCATCTGCGCAAACTGCACAAGGCCTCCGGCGGACTGGAGCTGCCCTGAAAAAAAGACCGCAGCCATTGGCTGCGGTCTTTTTTATTGCCTGCCGATCAATACAAAACGCCATCGAGAATTTCGTAAACGATCCCGGTGCCCACCGCGATCAGCACGATGTCGCCGCCAGCGCGGCGCCATTCATAACCCGGGTACACCGGCAAACGACCCAACGCGCGATTATCCAGACGCTCGCCATAATAGCCGTGCGGCAACGGTCGCCCACGCTCCAGATGAATGCCCGGAGGTGGCGGCGCACCGCGTACAAAGTAGCCATGATTGTCACGAATGGTCTGGCGCACCGGGCCGAAGTCGTGCGGCGGCGGACCGCCACGGTGATCACTCTGTGGGCCACGGTGGTCGTCACCGTGATTGTCGCCGCGGTTATCGTAATGGCCTTGTTGCGGGCCGCCGTGGTCGTGATCGTCGCGCGGATCAGCGCTGGCCAGCAGCGGCGTCGCACTGATCATCAGCACGCCCAATCCGGCCATCAGACGTTTCGGCATTTTCATCGAGTATTTCCTCACGGCACAAACAGCAAAAAGGGCTTCAGAACGATGTTCTGAAGCCCTCGGTCTTGCTCATTTAGTCTGTGCCGCGAGGCGCTAATTCCTCTGTATCAGGAACTTTACCTTCAGCTGACGCGGGCCTTACGCACGCCTTCGGAGAGTGCCGAGCAAAGGCTCAGTACACCGTCGATGGCTTGGGCTGGCGTCGTTGCATTGGCGATGTGATCGATCAATGCCGAGCCCACCACTACACCGTCGGCCAGACGCGCGATGGCCGCTGCTTGCTCTGGAGTGCGGATGCCAAAACCGATGCTGATCGGCAGATCGGTATGACGGCGCAGACGGGTCACCGCCTCTTCGACATGCTCCAGGGTTGCT
This sequence comes from Pseudomonas sp. VD-NE ins, assembly GCF_031882575.1. Taxonomy (NCBI): domain Bacteria; kingdom Pseudomonadati; phylum Pseudomonadota; class Gammaproteobacteria; order Pseudomonadales; family Pseudomonadaceae; genus Pseudomonas; species Pseudomonas sp. VD-NE ins. The sequence goes on along the minus strand of NZ_CP134772.1, from coordinate 62,804 downwards.
GCGCCAGCACCGGTCACACCGGCTACCGACACGTAGTAAACAAAACCTGAGCTGCCATTGAGCACTTTCGGCAGACGCGCATCGTCAGTAGTCGGCGTGGTCAGACGGATGAAGTCCAGACCGGCAGCCTGCGCCGGGTCGCACAGCTCGGCGTTGTGCTCGGGCGGCATGTCGACCACGATCAGGCCATCGACACCGGCGTCTTTCGCATCGGCGATGAAGCGCTCGACGCCATACATGTGAATCGGGTTGAAGTAACCCATCAGCACCAGCGGTGTGTCGCTGTTGCCTTCACGGAACTCGCGAACCATTTGCAGGGTTTTCGCCAGATTCTGCTTGGCGCCCAAGGCACGGATGTTCGCCAGTTGAATCGCCGGGCCGTCGGCCATCGGGTCGGTGAACGGCATGCCCAGCTCGATCACATCGGCGCCCGCGCCCGGCAAACCTTTGAGGATCGCCAGCGAGGTGTCGTAGTCCGGATCACCGGCGGTGACGAAGGTCACCAGCGCGGCGCGGTTCTGTTCCTTGAGGTCGGCAAAACGCGTTTGCAGGCGGCTCATCAGTGTTTCTCCTGCTTGGACTGTTCCATATGGTGCATGACGGTCTGCATGTCTTTGTCGCCACGGCCCGACAGGTTGACCACCATCAGGTGGTCCTTCGGCAGCTTCGGTGCGCGTTTGAACACTTCAGCCAAGGCGTGGGCGCTTTCCAGTGCAGGAATGATCCCTTCCAGGCGGCAGCATTTGTGGAACGCGTCGAGGGCTTCGTCGTCAGTCACCGAGGTGTACTGAACGCGGCCGATGTCATGCAACCACGCGTGTTCCGGGCCGATACCCGGGTAATCGAGGCCGGCGGAAATCGAGTGGGCGTCGATGATCTGGCCATCGTCGTCCTGCAGCAGGAAGGTACGGTTGCCGTGCAGCACGCCCGGAACGCCGCCATTCAGGCTGGCCGCGTGCTTGCCGGTTTCGATGCCGTAACCGGCCGCTTCAACGCCGATGATTTCAACGCTCTTGTCGTCGAGGAACGGGTGGAACAGGCCCATGGCATTGGAACCGCCACCGATGCACGCCACCAGGCTGTCCGGCAGACGACCTTCCTGCGCCTGCAACTGATCACGGGTTTCCTTGCCGATGACAGCCTGGAAGTCGCGAACCATTGCTGGATAAGGGTGCGGCCCGGCCACGGTGCCGATCAGGTAGAACGTGCTGTCAACGTTGGTCACCCAGTCACGCAGGGCTTCGTTCATCGCGTCTTTCAGGGTGCCGGTGCCGGCAACCACTGGAATCACTTCCGCGCCGAGCAGTTTCATGCGGAAGACGTTGGCCTGCTGACGCTCGATGTCAGTGGTGCCCATGTAGATCACGCAGTCCAGACCGAAACGTGCGGCGACGGTGGCAGTGGCCACGCCGTGCATGCCGGCGCCGGTCTCGGCGATGATGCGTTTTTTGCCCATGCGCCGCGCCAGCAGGATCTGGCCGATGCAGTTGTTGATCTTGTGCGCGCCGGTGTGATTCAGCTCTTCACGCTTGAGGTAGATCTTGGCACCGCCGCAGAACTCGGTCAGGCGTTCAGCGAAATACAGTGGGCTCGGACGTCCGACATAATCACGCTGGAAGTAGGCCAATTCTTCTTTGAATGCAGGATCTTCCTGGGCCGCTTCGTATTCGCGGGCCAGATCGAGGATCAACGGCATCAGGGTTTCCGCCACGTAGCGGCCACCGAACGAACCGAACAGGCCGTTATCGTCCGGGCCGTTACGCAGATTGGAAGTGTTCGAAGTCTGGGTCATGAGTCGCTCCAGGTGAATTCGGGTCAAGAGACAATGACGACCACTCTACCCCTGACCTTCCAGGCTGAAAACCGATAAGATCGCCACAACCTGTCAGGAAAACTCACAGATACCATGAGCCATGACCTTCCCCCGCTGAACGCCCTGCGTGCGTTCGAAGCCACCGCCCGGCTGAACAGTGTGAGTCAGGCCGCCGAGCAGCTGCACGTAACCCACGGCGCGGTCAGTCGTCAGCTCAAGGTGCTTGAAGAACACCTCGGCGTCAGTCTGTTCGCCAAGGACGGGCGCGGCTTGAAACTCACAGATGCCGGCATGCGTTTACGCGATGCCAGCGGTGAGGCGTTTGATCGGTTGCGCAGTGTTTGTGCTGAACTCACACAGAGCACCGCCGATGCGCCGTTTGTGCTGGGTTGCTCCGGAAGTCTGCTGGCACGCTGGTTCATTCCGCGCTTGGGGCGGTTGAATGCCGATCTGCCGGATCTGCGTCTGCATTTGTCGGCGGGTGAAGGCGATCTTGATCCTCGGCGGCCGGGACTGGATGCATTATTGCTGTTTGCTGAGCCGCCATGGCCGGCCGACATGCAGGTTTACGAATTGGCCGCAGAACGCATCGGTCCGGTCATGAGTCCGCTGTTTAGCGGTTATCAGCGCCTGGAAACCGCACCAGCCTCGGCGCTGCTCAATGAACCGCTACTGCACACCACTTCGCGTCCGCAAGCCTGGCCGAGTTGGGCGCAGCAGAACGCACTCGACGCCAAGGCGTTGAAGTTGGGACAAGGTTTCGAGCATTTGTATTATTTGCTGGAGGCAGCAGTGGCCGGTCTGGGAGTGGCCATCGCGCCGGAGCCGCTGGTGACGGAAGACCTGAAGGCCGGTCGCCTGGTTGCGCCATGGGGCTTCTGTGAAACCCCGGCGCAACTGGCGTTGTGGCTACCCAAGCGCGCCGCAGACGGACGCGCCCGGCAACTGGCGCAATGGCTCAAGAACGAGCTGCGCCAGAGCGATCACTCGCCGCGCTTGAACAGCAAGTAAGCGGCCAGCAGACCGATCGCACCGACTGCGACACCGGCAGTCGTCCACGGATGTTCCTGCGCGTAGTCGCGGGTGGCGATCCCCGTTTCGCGGGTTTTAACCTTGACTTCTTCATAAGCGTCGCTGAGCAGGTGACGCGAGTGTTTCAGCGCGCTTTCGGCATTGCTTTTCAGCACCTTGAGGGTCTTGCGCGACTCGTCCGAAGCGTCGTCCTTCAAGCTTTCCAACGATTTGAGCAGACTCTCGATCTCGGCTTCCATGCTTTGCAACGAGGCTTTACGTAAAGAGGTGTTGGCCATGGTGGCTCTCCTGCATTGGTGATGAGTGGCGTGTGTTGGTTGGGACTTCAGCGGTTTGAGAAAGTGCAGAAAATCTGAACTTCGCTTGCGCGCCGCCACCGAAATCAACAGTGCAGATTCACTGCTAGTCTCAATTCCACACGCCAAGGAGATCGCCATGAGTGACCATCACACGTACAAGAAAGTCGAGCTGGTCGGTTCGTCCGCCAGCAGCATCGAAGACGCCATCAACAACGCGCTGGCCGAAGCCAACAAGAGCATCAAGCATCTTGAGTGGTTTGAAGTGGTCGATACCCGTGGCCACATCAAGGACGGCAAGGCGGCGCACTTTCAGGTGACGCTGAAAGTCGGCTTCCGCATTGCCAGCAGCTGAGTTTGGTCTAGTCTTCTGAACTTGCGCGCTGGCCGAGTGCCATAGGAATGGCAAAGCGCTACAGGGTGGCTGCATCGAGTGAACGACTCGATGCCCGCCTCTTTTAATCCGACCAGGGAGTGCGACCGATGAAGAAGTTCATGTTGGCAGTAGGTTTGTTGAGCCTTGCGGGTGGTGCGTTTGCTGCCGGCAAGCCTTGTGAAGAGCTGAAAAGCGAGATTGCGGCGAAAATTGATGCCAAAGGTGCGTCCAATTATTCGCTGGAAGTAGTCGATAAGGGCTCAGCGGCTGACGGTAAAGTGGTTGGCACCTGCGAAGGTGGCACCAAGGAAATCGTCTACAAGCGCGGTTGATTGCGCCTGAAATACAAAAGCCGACGTGAAGGCGTCGGCTTTTTTGTGTCTGAAAGATTTGTGATGTGTTTGAGATTGATCCCCCTCACCCCAGCCCTCTCCCCCAGGGGGGCGAGGGGGAAAGGGAGCAGATCGGGGGTTGTTCAGAACCTGAGTACGACTGGAGTTTTCAGGTCGATGTTGGGCGCAAGAACACCTCAATCAGTCCCCTCTCCCTCCGGGAGAGGGCTAGGGTGAGGGTGCCTTTCGGCTTTTCAGCCCTTCATGACCTGCGCGAGCAGTTCGTAGGAGTGCACACGATCAGCGTGTTCATACAAATCGCTGGTGAAAATCAGCTCATCCGCCTGCGTCTGCTCAACCAACACCTCAAGCTTCGCGCGAATCTTCTGCGGGCTGCCAACCATCGCCAGCCCAAGAAAATCCCCCACCGCTTCACGCTCATGGGGCAACCACAGGCCATCCATGGTTTTCACCGGCGGACGCTGCACCAGGCTCTGCCCACGCATCAACGCGAGAATGCGCTGGTACACCGAAGTCGCCAGGTAATCGGCTTGTTCATCGGTATCGGCGGCCACCAGTGGCACGCCGAGCATCACATACGGCTTGTCGAGCACCGCCGACGGCTTGAAGTGATTGCGGTAGACGCGAATCGCCTCGTGCATGAAGCGCGGGGCGAAATGCGAGGCGAAGGCGTAAGGCAAACCGCGCTCACCGGCCAGTTGCGCACTGAACAGGCTGGAACCCAGCAGCCAGATAGGCACGTTGGTGCCGGTGCCCGGCATGGCGATCACGCGCTGATCCGGCGTGCGCGGGCCGAGATAGCGCACCAGTTCGGCGACGTCCTCGGGGAAATCATCAGCGCTGCCGGAGCGTTCACGGCGCAGCGCCCGCGCGGTCATCTGATCGGAACCAGGCGCACGGCCCAGACCGAGATCGATCCGACCCGGATACAGGCTTTCCAGGGTGCCGAACTGCTCGGCAATCACCAGCGGCGCATGGTTGGGCAGCATCACGCCGCCGGAGCCGACGCGGATGGTCGACGTCCCGCCCGCCAGATAACCCAGCAACACCGAGGTGGCGGAACTGGCAATGCCGTCCATGTTGTGGTGTTCAGCCACCCAGAACCGCGTGTAGCCGAATTTCTCTACATGCTGCGCCAGATCCAGCGAGTTGCGCAGTGATTGCGCCGGGCTGCCGTTCTCTCGCACCGGTACCAGATCGAGGGTGGAAAATTTTACGTCGGACAGTTGTTTCATAAACCTGCGTCTCCGAGTGAGGAGGCAGGCTTTTCTTGCGAACGAAAACCTGCCAAATCCATAAGCGTGTTTTGTGCAATGAGGGCATATACCCGAGTTTCAATAGCGGTGATGAAATTTCCTACTAAAAAAGTCAACGATTCAGCCGGGCTGAACTTTGTTCCGGCGTCTATCCTCAGAAGCCTTGCAAGTAAAAACCACGACGGCGCGGCGTTTCCGCGTCAGATCTTGAGGAGGCAGACATGGCTATCGTGAAGAAAGCATCCGCACATTGGGCAGGCGATCTGAAAACCGGCATTGGCTCGATCTCCACCGAAACCGGGGTCCTCAGAGAAGCACCCTACGGTTTCAAGGCGCGCTTTGAGGGCGGCAAAGGTACCAACCCAGAGGAACTGATCGGCGCGGCGCATGCCGGCTGCTTCTCCATGGCGTTTTCGATGATTCTGGGCGATGCGGGCCTGAAGGCCGACAGCATCGACACTCAGGCGGAAGTGACCCTCGATCAGGTGGATGGCGGATTCGCAATCACCGCTGTGAAGCTGATTCTCAAGGCGAAAATCCCGGGGGCGACTCAGGCGCAGTTCGAAGAGCTGAGCAACAAGGCCAAGGAAGGGTGCCCGGTGTCGAAAGTGCTGAATGCGAAGATTACGCTTGAGGCTTCGCTGGTCAGTTGATTCGGTGTTGTCTGATCTGACGCCTTCGCGAGCAGGCTCGCTCCCACCTTGGAACTGTGTGCCACACAAATCCCTGTGGGAGCGAGCCTGCTCGCGAAAGCTGTTTGAAGATCAAACCTGAAGTTGTGAGCGAAGTCAGAACCCTCGCTGTAAAAATATGGTCGAATACGTGACAGCAGCTTCAGCGCACGCCCGTGCGCGCTGCCTCAGGGAGCTTCACTCATGAAACGTATTGGCTTGGCGATTCTCTGCAGTGCACTGGCCACTTCTGTCATTGCGGCGCCCAAAGACTGCGAAGAACTGAAAAACGAAATCGAAGTGAAGATTCAGGCCAACGCCGTGCCATCTTACACGCTGGAAATCGTCAGCAGAGAGGAGGCCGCAAAACACGACGTGGCGATGGTCGTCGGCACCTGCGACAACGGCCAGAAAGCGATCATCTATCAGAAGAACGACAGCTGAGTCGCCTCAGATAATGCAGTTGTACTCGCGATCCTCGGCGACGATTTCACGCTTGGCGTTGTACAGCCGGGCACTCGGGGTGAACGCCAGCGAGCGGCCCTCCAGCACATAACGCTGCCCGGCCTCGAAATGGTCATAGCGGATGTACAAATAACACAGCCGCTCTACCGGGCCGTTCATCAAGCTGCCGCCTCCGCCAAACACTTCGAAATCGAACCGCACGCGCAATTCATGGCTGCCCGGGGTGACCTGAAAGTAGCGCCCGTCATTCAGTCGCTGTTTGTCGAGGCGCTCGGCCATGAGCACTTTACCGCCGGGCGTCGGCGTCGAAAAATCGACCCAAGCCATGTGCGGATCGACCGGCGGTAACGGCGTCTGGCAACCGGCCAATACACTGGCAACGAGCAACAACAGCAACTGGCGCATGATGAATATCCACGGATCCGAATACTCAGCATAGCGCCGATCAGGTGCGCTGACAGCCTGCCGGTGTGCCCTGGCCTACCACCTTGCGCTGCTCGTCATAGAGCTTGGCCCAAGGGCGGAAACCGATACTGCCAGCCTGTAACTGGTATCGCTGACCGGCATTGAAATCCTTGAATTTCACACTCAACTGGCAATCGCGCCACAGCGGTTCAGCGTCGGGACCGATGTTGGTCGCCTCCACTGGAAATTGATAACGCACTTTCAACTCATGGCTGCCGGGCTGCACTTCAAAATAGCGTTTGTCGGCGGTCGCCTGAGTATCAACCTGCAACGCTTGCAGCGCCGTGTCCTGTTGCCGGGCATCGAGATCGATCCAGGCTTGCGAAGGGTCAGGATCGGGCATTCCGAATCCGGCACAACCGGCCAGCGTCAGCAGGCCTCCTGACAGCATCAACATGCGCATAGCGGTGCTCCTTAAGGCGGGATAGTCTTGCGGACAGACTCTCCGGGGGATTTCTTATTTTGATCAGGCCGTTTCCAAGCCTTGGGTTACTTGATCGCGTTTTTCGGGTTTTGTTTCCGGGTGTGTTGTTTTTGTTGCTCAACGGTTGCGCCAGCGTCAGCTATTACAGCCAGTTGGCCAGCGGTCAGCTGCAATTGCTACGGGCGCGAGAGCCTGTGGAAAAGGTGATCAACGACCCGAATCGCGACGCGACACTGCGCGCACACTTGGCTCAATCGCAGAAGGCCCGCGCCTTTGCCAGCGAGCATCTGCATTTGCCGGATAACCAGAGCTATCGCCTTTACGCCGATATCCATCGCCCGTACGTCGTGTGGAATGTGTTTGCCACGCAGGAGTTCTCCCTGACGCCGCAAAACCATTGCTTCCCGATTGCCGGGTGTGTGGCCTATCGCGGCTATTACAGTCAGAGCGCCGCGCGAGGCGAAGCGGCAATCCAGCGCCTGCAGGGCATGGATGTTTCGATTGGCGGTGTTGAGGCTTACTCGACGCTCGGCTGGTTCAACGACCCGATCCTCAATTCGATGATGGGCTGGGGCGACGAGCGCCTGGCCACGCTGATCTTTCACGAGCTGGCGCACCAGCGTTTCTATGTGAAGGACGACACCGAATTCAACGAATCCTTTGCCACGTTTGTCGAGCAGGAAGGCACGCGGCAGTGGCGGGCGTTTCGCGGGTTGCCGGCGGATACCGATTCACGGCTGAAGCAGCGCGATCAGTTTATTGAATTGGTCCTCGATACCCGCTCACGGCTGGAAAAGCTCTACGCGCAGTCAATACCGGTTGAGCAAATGCGCGAACACAAAGCAGCCGAGTTCGAACAGTTTCGCCGGGATTATCGGCTGATGAGGGACAGCCAGTGGGCCGGGGACAAGCGTTATGACGCTTGGGTGAATACGCCGCTGAACAATGCGCGATTGCTGCCGTTTGGACTTTATGACCAGTGGGTGCCGGCGTTTGCGGCGTTGTTCAAAAATAACGGAGGGGATTGGCTGAGGTTTTATGCGGAGGTAGAGAAGTTGGGTGGGCTGCCGGTGGCTGAGCGTAAGGCGGCGCTGAAAGCGTTGGCAGACTCTCAAGCCTTCAGTGGCTGAACTGGCCTCATCGCTGGCAAGCCAGCTCCCACAGGGACACCGTTGGACTTGAGTACATCGCTCACCTGTGGGAGCTGGCTTGCCAGCGATAGCGTACGGATCAGCGCTGCAGAAACGCCTGATGCAATTCGTCCAGCGTTTCAAAGTGATAAGCCGGCGCCTCGGCATTCAACTCTTCAAAACTGCCAAACCCATAACCGACCGCCGCCGCATCCAGACCGTTGCTGCGCGCCCCGATCAAGTCATGCTTGCGATCGCCAATCATCAGCGTATCCGCCGGATCCAGCCCTTCTTCCTTGATCAGATGCGCAATCAACTCAACCTTGTTGGTCCGCGTGCCATCCAGTTCACTGCCGTAGATCACCTTGAAATGCCGGGCGAAGTCGAAGTGCCGGGCAATCTCGCGGGCAAATTCCCACGGTTTCGAAGTCGCGATATACAGCTGCCGGCCCTGCCCGCTCAGGGTTTCCAGCAACGGCGTAACACCTTCGAACACACGGTTCTCATACAGGCCAGTGACCTTGAAGCGCTCACGATAGAAATTCACCGCCTGCCACGCCTTGGCCTCGTCAAACTCATAGAACTGCATAAACGCCTGCAACAACGGCGGGCCGATGAAGTGTTCCAGTTTGGTCAAATCCGGCTCATCGATGCCAAGCCTGGCGAGGGCAAACTGGATCGAACGGGTGATGCCCTCACGCGGGTCGGTCAGGGTGCCATCGAGGTCGAACAGTACGGTTTGGTAATGCATGGGTATTCCTGAGCAGTCGCGAATTCGATTCAGAGTGTTTCGTAGCCTTCGGCCAGATGCAGGTCCTTGAGCTTCACGTAATTGGCGGCGCTGTAGGTGAAGAAGGCGTTTTCCTTGTCGCTCAACGGACGGATCTGTTTCACCGGACTGCCGACATAAAGGAAGCCGCTTTCAAGGCGCTTGCCCGGCGGCACCAGGCTGCCGGCGCCGATGATCACGTCGTCCTCAACCACCGCGCCGTCCATGACGATGCTGCCCATGCCGATCAACACGCGGCTGCCGACGGTGCAGCCATGCAGCATGACTTTGTGGGCGATGGTCACGTCATCGCCAATCAGCAGCGGGAAGCCGTCCGGATTGAACGGGCCGGCGTGGGTGATGTGCAACACGCAGCCGTCCTGGACGCTGGTGCGCGCGCCGATGCGGATGCGGTGCATGTCGCCGCGGATCACGGTCAGCGGCCAGACCGAGCTGTCTTCACCGATTTCGACGTCGCCGATCACCACCGCCGAGGCGTCGACAAATGCGCCTTTGCTCAGGCTGGGGGTGTGATTCTGGTACTTGCGAACGGACACGATAATTTCTCTCTCTGTCGCCGATAGCTGCGGATGATGCCGATTGTAATTAAGATGGGGCAATGTTTCCCCAGCCAAGGTGCCAACCGTGAGCGTGAACAACCCTCTGCTGCAGTCCTACGACCTGCCACCGTTCTCCACGATCCGTGCCGAACACGTCCTGCCCGCCATCGAAACGATCCTGGCCGACAACCGCGCCGCCATCGCCGAAATCCTCAAGACCCAAGGCCAGAACCCGACCTGGGCCGGCCTGGTACTGGCGATGGACGAACTCAATGACCGTCTCGGCGCTGCCTGGAGCCCGGTCAGCCACCTCAACGCCGTGTGCAACAGCGCCGAGCTTCGCGAAGCCTACGAGTCGTGCCTGCCTGCCCTGAGCGCCTACTCCACCGAGATGGGCCAGAACCGCGAGCTGTTCCAGGCTTATGAAGCGCTGGCCAACAGCCCGGAAGCCGCTGGTTTCGACGTGGCGCAAAAGACTATTCTGGAACACGCCCTGCGTGACTTCCGTCTGTCGGGTATCGACCTGCCGGAAGCCGAACAGAAGCGCTACGCCGAAGTGCAGAGCAAACTGTCCGAGCTGGGCAGCCGCTTCTCCAATCAACTGCTCGACGCCACGCAGGCGTGGACCAAGCACGTCACCGACGAAGCCGCCCTCGCCGGCCTGACCGATTCGGCCAAGGCGCAAATGGCTGCCGCCGCACAGGCCAAAGGCCTGGATGGCTGGCTGATCACCCTGGAATTTCCGAGCTACTACGCGGTGATGACCTACGCGCAAGATCGTGCGCTGCGTGAAGAAGTCTACGCCGCCTACTGCACCCGCGCCTCGGATCAAGGCCCGAACGCCGGTCAGAACGACAACGGCCCGGTGATGGAAGAGATCCTCGACCTGCGTCAGGAACTGGCCAAGTTGCTGGGTTTTGCCAGCTTCTCCGAGCTGAGCCTGGCCACCAAAATGGCCGACTCCAGCGATCAGGTGCTGAGCTTCCTGCGCGATCTGGCCAAGCGCAGCAAGCCGTTTGCTGCGCAGGATCTGCAACAGCTACGCGCCTACGCCGCCGAACAGGGCTGCGCCGATCTGCAAAGCTGGGACAGCGGTTTCTACGGCGAGAAGCTGCGTGAACAACGCTACAGCGTTGCTCAGGAAACCCTGCGCGCTTACTTCCCGATCGACAAAGTGCTGGGCGGCCTGTTTGCCATCGTCCAGCGTCTGTACGGCATCGAAATCGCCGAGCAGAAAGGCTTCGATACCTGGCACCCGGACGTGCGCCTGTTCGAGATCAAGGAAAACGGTCAGCACGTCGGCCGCTTCTTCTTCGACCTCTATGCCCGCGCCAACAAGCGTGGCGGTGCGTGGATGGACGGCGCCCGCGACCGTCGCCGCACGGTTGATGGCGTACTGCAAAGCCCGGTGGCCAATCTGGTGTGCAACTTCACTCCGGCCGACAGCGGCAAACCAGCGCTGCTGACCCACGATGAAGTGACCACGCTGTTCCACGAGTTCGGCCATGGCCTGCATCACCTGCTGACCCGCGTGGATCACGCCGGCGTTTCCGGGATCAACGGCGTGGCGTGGGATGCGGTCGAGTTGCCAAGCCAGTTCATGGAAAACTGGTGCTGGGAGCCGGAAGGCCTCGCGCTGATTTCCGGTCATTACGAAAGCGGCGAGCCGCTGCCGCAGGATCTGCTGGAAAAAATGCTCGCGGCGAAAAATTTCCAGTCCGGCCTGATGATGGTCCGTCAGCTCGAGTTCTCGCTGTTCGACTTCGAATTGCACGCCACCCACGGTGACGGCCGCAGTCCGCTGCAAGTGCTCGAGGGCGTGCGTGACGAGGTGTCGGTGATGCGTCCGCCGGCCTATAACCGCTTCCCGAACAGCTTCGCGCACATCTTCGCCGGCGGTTACGCGGCGGGTTACTACAGCTACAAGTGGGCTGAAGTGCTGTCGGCGGATGCCTTCTCGAAGTTTGAAGAAGACGGCGTGCTCAACGCTGAAACCGGTCGCGCGTTCCGCGAAGCGATTCTGGCGCGCGGCGGTTCGCAGGCACCGATGGTGCTGTTCGTCGACTTCCGTGGTCGTGAGCCGTCGATTGACGCACTGTTGCGCCACAGCGGCCTCAGTGAGGACGCGGCAGCATGAGTGAGGGGCCTGTGATTACCAAAAAACGTTTTATCGCCGGGGCGGTCTGCCCGGCGTGCAGCGAGCCGGACAAGTTGATGATGTGGAACGAAGACAGCGTGCCGCACCGTGAATGTGTGGCTTGCGGTTACTCCGATACGCTGAACGAGCAAGGTCTGTCGGTACCGAAAGAACTGGGCACGCGGGTCAACACCAGCGCGCTGAACAAACCCGCGCCAGACAAGACGGTACAGGCGGTGCAGTTCTTCCCGAATCCGAAGCTCAAAAAGAAGACCGAAGACTGAGTCGCAACATGACCTCCCTCCGCGCAATGCGGTGGGAGGTTGTCTTCACTTCAGATTGACTGACTGAAACCAGCTCTTCATCGAGCAGGTAGCGAACGCGCTGGTGCTGCAATCGCCATTGGCCAGCGCCGTGCGCAGTTTGTCGACATCGGCCTGCATCACGTAGCGCACGCTGTCGCGGAAGTGCCCACTCTCGCCAAATCCGCCCTGGGTCATCTCGCTCAAGGCATCCTCTTTGCTCCAGCCCTGTACCACCACGCGATACATCGCCGCCATCAGGCCCGTACGGTCGGAACCGTGTTTGCAATGCATCAGCACCGGGCCGTTGGCTTCGGCAGCCTGAATAGCCCGCAAGGTCTTGAGCACATCGGCGTCGTCGACGTGATTGGTGCGATACGGCAGTTGCACCTGATTAATGCCCGGCTCGGACAACCAGTTGCTGTCGGCTTCCGGGAGGAAGTTGATCACCGTGGCGACCTTGAGATTTTTCAGCAACGGCACCGCGCCGCCATCCGGCAATGCGCTGCGATAGAGCGTCGGCGACATCTGGAACAGGTTGTATTGCACTTCGACCGGTTGCGCCCAATCAGCGGGACGGGCCGTCGCTGTCGCCGCAGCCCGGGCAGGCAGCCAGTGCAACAGCGCAACAAGCGATAAACACAAAGCAGGAAACAAACGCACTCGGGACATGCTGGGGTAACCGTGTCGGGGTTCATCGGTGATAGGAACCGCAGCTTCGGCGTTGCGCGGTCAAAGCCCTGTGAGGCGCTTGTCAAAGAATCGTGAATCGGCACGGTTTCATGCACAGCCACTCAGAAAACCGCTGTTTTTTTCCGATGAATCGGTTCATCGAGAAGCTTAGCCTGCTACCATTTGTCACATGATGTTGCAGGCGCGTCCCCTTTTCCTGGGTCAGACCGCTGTCGTCGCGACGAAAAATCCTCAAGCCGCTCGCAGAAGCGGCTGTCCTCTAATGCCTGATGAGGTGCACCCCAATGTCTGATGAAGATCGAGACAACCCGCGGCGTGAGTTTTTGCGCAAATCCCTGACCCTGATCCCAGTGGTCACCCTCGCCGGTACTGGTCTGGGCAGCAGCGTCCTGCAAGCAGCGCCTGAAGCGGCACCGGCTGCGCCCGCGCCACAACCGGTTCGTGCTGACGCCAGCGTCTACCAACCGAACTATTTCACCGCCGAAGAATGGGCGTTCATCAATGCCGCCGTCGCGCAATTGATCCCCAACGATGCCCAAGGCCCGGGCGCGCTCGAAGCCGGCGTGCCGGAATACATCGACCGGCAGATGAACACGCCTTATGCCGCCGGTGCCCTGTGGTACATGCAAGGCCCGTTCAACGCCGACGCCGCGCCCGAGATGGGCTGGCAGAGCAAACTGGTGCCCAAAGAGATTTATCGCCTCGGCATCGCCGCCACGGATCAGTGGGCAAAATCCCTCAACGGTAAAGTATTTGCTGAGCAAGACAGCGCTACCCGAGATGATTTGCTCAAGCAACTCGAAGCCGGCAAACCTCAGTTTGACGCCGTTCCAGCGAAGATTTTCTTCAACCTGCTGCTGCAAAACACCAAGGAAGGGTTCTTCTGCGACCCGATCCACGGCGGCAACAAAGGCATGGTCGGCTGGACCATGATCGGCTTCCCCGGCGCCCGCGCCGATTTCATGGATTGGGTGGAACGCAACGAGCAATACCCCTTCCCGGCAGTTTCGATTCGCGGCGAGAGGGCGTAAGCATGGCAACGGTAATGAAGAAGGTTGACGCGGTTATCGTCGGTTTCGGCTGGACCGGCGCGATCATGGCCAAGGAATTGACCGAAGCGGGCCTCAACGTCCTGGCGCTGGAGCGCGGGCCGATGCAGGACACTTACCCCGACGGCAACTATCCGCAGGTGATCGACGAACTCACCTACAGCGTGCGCAAAAAACTCTTTCAGGACATCTCGAAAGAAACCGTCACCATCCGTCACAGCGTCAACGACATTGCTCTGCCGAACCGCCAGTTGGGCGCGTTCCTGCCGGGCAATGGTGTTGGCGGCGCCGGTTTGCACTGGTCGGGCGTGCACTTCCGGGTCGACCCGATCGAGTTGCGCATGCGCAGCCACTACGAAGAGCGCTACGGCAAAAGCTTTATCCCCAAGGACATGACCATTCAGGACTTCGGCGTCAGCTATGAAGAGCTGGAGCCATTCTTCGATTTCGCCGAAAAGGTCTTCGGCACCTCGGGCCAGGCCTGGACCGTGAAAGGCCAACTGGTCGGTCAGGGCAAGGGCGGCAACCCCTACGCCCCGGATCGCTCCAACCCGTTCCCGCTGGAAGCGCAGAAGAACACGGTGTCTGCACAGCTGTTCGGCAAAGCGGCTACGGAAGTCGGTTACAAACCCTACAACCTGCCGTCCGCGAATACGTCGGGGCCGTACACCAACCCTTACGGCGCGCAGATGGGTCCGTGCAACTTCTGCGGTTTCTGCAGCGGTTATGTCTGCTACATGTATTCCAAGGCTTCGCCAAACGTGAACATTCTGCCGGCGTTGAAACCGCTGCCGAATTTCGAGCTGCGCGCCAACGCCCACGTGCTGCGCATCAACCTCGACAGTACGAAAAGCAAAGCCACTGGCGTCACCTACATCGACGCTCAGGGCCGCGAGATCGAGCAACCGGCGGATCTGGTGATCCTCGGCGCGTTTCAGTTGCACAACGTGCGCTTGATGCTGCTCTCCGGGATCGGCAAGCCATACGACCCGATCACGGGCGAGGGCGTGGTCGGGCGTAACTTTGCCTACCAGAACATGGCGACCATCAAGGCGTTCTTCGACAAGGACACCCACACCAACAACTTCATCGGCGCCGGCGGCAACGGCGTGGCGCTGGACGATTTCAACGCCGACAACTTCGACCACGGCCCGCACGGCTTCGTCGGCGGCTCGCCAATGTGGGTCAACCAGGCCGGCAGCCGGCCGATTGCAGGCACCTCGAACCCGCCGGGCACCCCGGCCTGGGGCAGTGACTGGAAACGCGCGACCGCCGATTACTACACCCACCAGGTGTCGATGGACGCCCACGGCGCGCATCAGTCCTACCGGGGCAACTACCTCGATCTCGATCCGGTGTACCGCGATGCCTACGGTTTGCCGCTGCTGCGGATGACCTTTGATTGGCAGGAAAACGACATCAAGATGAACCGCTTCATGGTCGAGAAAATGGGCAAGGTCGCTGAAGCGATGGGGCCGAAAGCGATTGCCGTGATCGGCAAGAAAGTCGGCGATCACTTCAATACGGCGTCGTACCAGACCACCCACCTTAACGGTGGCGCGATCATGGGCACCGATCCAAAGAAGAGCGCGCTGAACCGCTACTTGCAGAGCTGGGACGTGCACAACGTTTTCGTTCCGGGTGCCTCGGCATTCCCGCAAGGCTTGGGTTACAACCCGACGGGCCTGGTTGCCGCACTGACCTACTGGTCGGCGAAGGCGATCCGCGAGCAATACCTGAAAAACCCCGGCCCGCTGGTTCAGGCTTAAGGAGCGATGACCATGAAAAATCTCGTTATCGCGACCCTGGCGCTGCTCGGCAGTGCCTCCATTCATGCGGCCGACGTTGATCAAGCCTTGATCAAACAAGGCGAATACCTCGCCCGCGCCGGTGACTGCGTGGCTTGCCACACCGCCAAGGGCGGCAAACCGTTCGCCGGTGGCCTGCCGATGGAAACCCCGATCGGCACGATCTACTCGACCAACATCACCCCAGACAAGACCGGCGTCGGTGAATACAGCTTCGAGGATTTCGATCAGGCTGTGCGTCATGGCGTCGCCAAAAACGGTAGTACGTTGTACCCGGCGATGCCGTACCCGTCCTATGCGCGTGTCAGCCAAACCGACATGCAGGCGCTGTACGCGTACTTCATGCACGGCGTAGAACCGGTGGCGCAGGAAAACAAGGCTAGCGACATTCCCTGGCCGTTGAGCATGCGCTGGCCGTTGATGGGCTGGCGCTGGATGTTTGCGCCGAAGGTCGAGGACTACAAGGCAGTCGGTGACGATGCCGTCATCAGCCGTGGCGCGTATCTGGTCGAAGGCCTCGGCCACTGCGGCGCCTGTCACACCCCGCGCGCGCTGACCATGCAGGAAAAATCCCTGAGCGCGGCCGATGGCAGCAACTTCCTCGCCGGCAGTGCGCCGCTGGAAGGCTGGATCGCCAAGAGCCTGCGCGGCGATCACAAGGACGGCCTCGGCAGCTGGAGCGAGGAGCAACTGGTGCAATTCCTCAAGACCGGTCGCAGCGACCGCAGCGCGGTGTTCGGCGGCATGAGCGATGTGGTCACCCACAGCATGCAATACATGACCGACGCCGACCTGACCGCCATCGCCCGCTACCTCAAGTCGCTGCCGGCCAGTGATCCGAACGATCAACCACATCAGTACGATGAAAAAGCCGCCAAGGCGCTGTGGAACGGGGATGACAGTCAGCGTGGCGCTGCGGTGTACATCGACAACTGCGCGGCGTGCCACCGCACTGACGGCCACGGTTACACCCGGGTATTCCCGGCGCTGGCCGGCAATCCGGTGCTGCAATCGGAGGATCCGACCTCGCTCATTCACATCGTGCTCAAGGGCGGTACGTTGCCAGCTACGCACACGGCACCGTCGACCTTCACCATGCCCGGTTTCGCCTGGCGACTGTCGGATCAGGAAGTGGCGGATGTGGTGAGTTTCATCCGTGGCAGTTGGGGCAACAAAGGCGCGCCGGTGAAGGCTGCTGATGTCGCGAGCCTGCGCAAGAACGATATGCAGACCACTTCCGGAGATGACCTGGGACAGGTCACCACGCATAACTGACTGTTGGAGTGCCTGGCGCGTTGATGCAGCATGAGTTTTTTGTGCTGTATCAGCGGTACCTGGGAAAACCTCGACTACTGCCGGAGCTGAACTGGTGTATATCCGAACAGCCGATAAAGATTCAGCCACGCTCCGACCACAGCACTGTATATGCATACACCTGTCAACTCTGACAGTAGCCGGTATTTGCGGTCTGCCTTACTGTCCAAAGTGACGCAATTCAAATCTCGATATTGCGCAGGCATGGAGCAAATCACATGAGCTATTCAGTTGTGGTTGAGTTTAAGGACACTAATACAGACGGCAAGCAAGAGGCTGTAATTTCCCGTTATAACAATGGCTATACGAATAATCTCAAGCCTGACGTAACAGTCACGGCTTACGCCAACGACCAGGGGGAGTACGACCGCGCCGAAGGGGTGGATGATGTCGAGGGATATGACGGGGTCGACGAATATGATACGGACACCTACACCGTCGCGGCGGGTCTTGCCTCGAAGTTGGCGGGTTTGAGTACTGTGGGCGAAGGTCGCTTGTACAGTTGCATCCTTATATCGTCCGACAGTGAAGTGAAAACGGCTAAACCGACATACGTGAATATTGATCTGTTTAAAGCTTCTAATATTGATCTGTCCCATCCCGACGCTAACGTGAAGTTAAAGATCAACGCCACAGGCTTTTATAAAGTGGAAGATACATTGGAGGGTTACGGAAAATTCAACATCGATGCGGATGGTGATGACGACTCCGATGCCAATGACAAACTGATTTTCGTCAATATCGCGAATTCGTTTGTTTCAATGAGAAACTTCGCTGAATGAACACGTTGCGAACTTGAGCTAACAGCTTCGTGAAAAAGCATTGGTTGACACCATATGACCCTGCATAAATCATTTATGCAGGGTTTTTTTGTACCGGATACAGCGCAGTAAATTTTCCGTTACGGATTAACGATACTGACATAAGCCTTGGCCAGTGCAATCAACTTCGCCTTGTCATCGTTATCAATATCGCCATCACCGTCTACATCTTTCTTGTTGGTGCGAATAGTGAAGGTCTTGCCCCGGTCGCTGGATACTGCCACCACGTAGAGCGAGTCGACCAGCGCCTCGGTGGACAGCTCCTGCTCGGCGTTCCAGCCCAGCTCCTTGCGCGCCAGTTGCATCGAAACAATAGTATTGGGCTCCGATGCATTGGGCAGCATCAGTTGCATAAAGACGCCACGCTGATTGAGATAAGACATGAATTAAATCCTTTTTAATTTAGTTACCGGACAAATGCCGACGGAAGTTGCCAAGACTATATTCGATAACTTGGCGCGACAACGGGACATATGTATCTCGGATTGTACTTTGCACTTATATATAAACTTTGCCGGTCGGCATGTATCCCATCGCTGAGCGGTACTGGATCACATTGGGCAGTCTCATGTACTGTATGCATATACAGATCAGGAGCCTGCCCAATGATCAATCCTCTCCCGCCCCGTGGTCGCGGCACCGCCAGCAACCCGCACAACCGCTTCGCGCCAAACCGTTCGGTGGCCGAGGACGACGGCTGGTATCAGGAAGTGCCGCTGACCCAAGGCACCGAGGTGATGATCGAAACCGCAAAAACCATCATCACCCGCAACACCTCGCCGGATCTGCCTTTCGACCGCTCGATCAACCCCTACCGAGGCTGCGAGCATGGCTGCATCTATTGCTATGCACGGCCCAGCCACGCTTATTGGGACATGTCGCCCGGGCTGGATTTCGAAACGAAACTGATCGCCAAAACCAATGCCGCCCAAGTGTTGGAAGAACAGCTCGGAAAGAAAGGCTATCAATGTGCGCCAATCAACCTGGGTTCCAACACCGACCCGTACCAGCCGATCGAGCGTGAACACAAAATCACCCGGCAGACCCTCGAAGTGCTGCTGCGCTATAAGCACCCGGTGACCATTGTCACCAAGGGCTCGCTGATTCTTCGCGATCTGGATCTCCTGACCGAGCTGGCGCAGCAACGGCTGGTGGCGGTGATGATCAGCCTGACCACGCTCGATGACGAGCTCAAACGCATCCTCGAACCGCGCGCCGCTGCACCCAAAGCGCGATTGCGCGCCATTCGGGTCATGCGCGAAGCCGGCATTCCGGTCGGCGTGCTGTGTTCGCCGATGATTCCGATGATCAACGACTGCGAAATCGAGAGTCTGCTCTGCGAAGCCCACGCCGCCGGTGCACAAAGCGCGGCCTACATGATGTTGCGCCTGCCGCTGGAAGTGGCGCCGCTATTTGAAGAATGGCTCGCCGCGCACTATCCGCAACGCGCCGCGCATGTGCTGAGCCTGATCCGCCAGAGCCGTGGCGGCGAGCTCTACGACAGCCGTTTCGGCGCGCGCATGCGCGGCGAAGGGGTGTTTGCCGACCTGCTCGCGCAGCGTTTTGCCAAAGCCATCAAGCGTCTTGGCATGAATCATCGCGAAGGCTACAACCTCGATTGCACTGCCTTCTGTCCGCCGGGTCGCCAGATGTCGTTGATTTAGCGACAATTGGCCTATGGTTGAGGGGTTGGAATCCTTCCGCCGAAATCACTCAGTCACGTTTTTTGTGACCTGGAACACACGTCCTAGAGCGTTTGATTCAGTTTGAGTTAAGTTTCGGCGGCTACCTTGTTCATCGAGTGACTGACGGGTCGGGATGACCCGGATGTTTTAAACAGCCACTGGCTTCATACCGGAATACATGGGAACGACTCCCCTAATCCGCCAAAGAGGATGAATCATGAGTGACAAGGATAAACAGCCGTTGGCTGCGTCGGCGCAAACCCCTGAAGCGGAATCCGCCGATGCAGCGCTGCGACAGATCGTAGACGGCTTTTTGCATTTTCATCATGAGGTCTTTCCCCAGCAGGAAGAACTCTTCAAAAAACTCGCCACGGCCCAGGCGCCCAAAGCGATGTTCATCACTTGCGCCGACTCGCGCATCGTCCCCGAGCTGATCACCCACAGCTCGCCCGGCGATCTGTTCGTGACCCGTAACGTCGGCAACGTTGTGCCGCCGTACGGGCAGATGAACGGCGGCGTTTCCACCGCAATCGAATACGCGGTACTGGCGCTCGGCGTGCAGCACATCATTATCTGCGGCCACTCCGATTGCGGCGCCATGCGTGCAGTGCTCAATCCGGACAGCCTGGAAAAGATGCCGACAGTGAAAGCCTGGCTGCGCCACGCTGAAGTTGCGAAAACCATGGTGCATGAAAACTGTAACTGCGCCGACGAAAAAGAAAGCATGCCGATCCTCACCGAGGAAAACGTCATCGCCCAATTGCAGCACTTGCGTACCCATCCTTCGGTAGCCTCGCGCATGGCGAACGGTCATTTGTTCATCCATGGCTGGGTCTACGACATCGAAACCAGCGAAATCAAAGCTTACGACGCGGATCAGGGCCGTTTCCTGCCGCTCGACGGTAGCCATCCGATTCCGGTGGCGACGCCCAAAGCGCGCTTCTAAATCTTCCTAAAAATCTGTGTGGTTTGACGCCGGCCGCTGTTTCAGCGGTTCGGCGAAGCCATGCCTGAAGAAAACTTCGGGAGAATCGCCATGCGTGCGGCTCAATTGAAAGCGGTGTTGCCACGGGAGTTGCTCGCTTCAGTGGTTGTGTTTCTGGTCGCGTTGCCGCTGTGCATGGGTATCGCGATTGCGTCCGGGTTGCCACCGGCCAAAGGTCTGATCACCGGGATCATCGGCGGTCTGGTGGTCGGTTGGCTGGCGGGTTCGCCGTTGCAGGTCAGCGGGCCGGCGGCGGGTCTGGCGGTGTTGGTGTTCGAGCTGGTGCGCCAGCACGGTATCGAGATGCTCGGGCCGATTCTGCTGCTCGCCGGGTTTCTGCAATTGGTGGCCGGGCGCTTGAAGCTTGGTTGCTGGTTTCGGGTCACAGCGCCAGCGGTGGTGTACGGCATGCTGGCGGGGATCGGCGTGTTGATCGTGCTGTCGCAGGTACATGTGATGCTGGATGCGTCGCCCAAGCCTTCAGGGCTGGATAACCTCACGGCGTTCCCGGCAGCCGTGGCGCAAGCCTTGCCGTCGTTCGGCTGGCAGGCCGGACTGCTCGGACTGTCGACGATTGCGGTGATGTGGCTGTGGGAAAAATTCCGCCCACATTCGTTGCGCTTCGTTCCCGGTGCATTGCTCGGTGTCGGTCTGGCAACAGGCGCAAGTCTGCTGCTGGCGTTGCAGGTGAAACGCGTCGAGGTGCCGGCGAATCTGGCGGAAGCCATTGATTGGCTTAAGCCTGCGGACTTGCTCAGTCTGGCTGACCCGACGCTGTTGATCGCGGCGTTCGCGGTGGCGTTTATCGCCAGCGCCGAAACCCTGTTGTCCGCCGCAGCGGTGGATCGCATGCACAGCGGCGTGCGATCGGACTTCGACCGTGAACTCTCGGCGCAAGGTGTCGGCAACATGCTCTGCGGTCTGCTCGGGGCACTGCCGATGACCGGGGTGATCGTGCGCAGCTCGGCCAATGTCCAGGCCGGTGCGACCACGCGTTACTCGACGATCTTCCATGGTTTGTGGCTGCTGGCGTTCGTGTTGCTGCTGTCGAGTGTGCTGCAAAGCATTCCGGTGGCGAGTCTGGCGGGTGTGCTGGTGTACACCGGTTTCAAACTGGTCGATCTCAAAGCGTTTCGAGGTTTGGGTCGCTATGGGCGGATGCCGATGTTCACCTACGCGGCAACGGCGCTAGCGATCATCTTCACTGACCTGCTGACCGGTGTATTGATCGGTTTCGGTCTGACGATGTTGAAACTGGCGTTCAAGGCGTCGCGATTGAAGATCAGCCTGATCGATCTGCCACAGGATGGTGAGATGGAGTTGCGCCTGGTCGGCGCGGCGACCTTCCTCAAGGTGCCGGCGCTGACGCAAGTGTTGGGCACCATTCCGCAGGGCACGACGGTGCATGTGCCGCTCAATAATCTGAGCTACATCGACCATTCGTGTCTGGAGTTGCTGGAAGAGTGGGGCCGGGCGAATGCGGCGAAAGGGTCGAAGCTGTTGATTGAGTCGCGAGGGTTGAAGCGCAGGCTTGAGGGACGGATTCGCACTACCACCGGGATCGGCGCGGCCGGCTAAATCTCCCGGTTGAACTCACCCCCTGTAGGAGCTGCCGCAGGCTGCGATCTTTTGATGCTGTTTTTAAAATCAAGATCAAAAGATCGCAGCCTGCGGCAGCTCCTACATTGGATGGTGTGAACTCAGGCAGCGGGCTGATCCAGCTCCAGTCCCACACCCAGTCGACGGCCCATGCACGGCCAGCGTTTCCACGCGGCGCCGGTGTCCGGGCTGCTGAGTTTTTCGCGGTAGGCTTCCACCGATTCCAGTGCAAAGCTGTCATCGTCGAGCATGCTGTCCACCGCGTGGTGCACGACTTCATCCAGTTCGTTGGCAAATTTCTCACCGAGTAACTGGTGAGCAATCAGGTTGGCGACCGTCATGTCCAAGGGGATCAGTGGCTGGCCGAAATGCTTGATGTACAGGTCGTTGACCTCTTCGACAAAGCGGTGCGCCAGATAGGCTTCGTCCAGCAGATGTTCCAGGCCAACCGGAGGCTGGAGGAAATACTGCTCGGCAATTTTCAACACCGGTTTGATCTGTGACTCGATTCCCGCTTCCCTGGCGACTTCATTGGCTGCGTCCAGCAGGTCAGGTACTTCATCGATGTAAGCTTCGACAAAGCGCGTCAATACAGCCTTGGCGTCCGTCTCCGGCAATTGGATCGACGGGTGCAGGTGAGGCAGTTGTTCTTCCAGCTGACGGGTCAGCCGTCCGGTTTCGTTTTCGTGTTGTCGGGCTTTTTGGATCTGCTCGCGCAATGCGGCGGTGTTCATGAAAACTCCAGGAAACAAGGCAATGAAATAGGGAAGACATAACTTAGCTGGCTTACGAAAAATGCTAAGACGCATTTGTCATAATTATTTCATCCTTGATGCACCTGCGTTATATCGGTTTGCCACCACTCGTCTGCATCCTTCTCCATTCGTGCCCTTGAACGCAAGTACCAGCTGTTTCAGTTGATTTACGTGTGCACATTGCAATTTCCCGTCGCTGTCTATACTCGCCATTGAATGGAGTTAGCTGATGACGCCCGACTGCACCCGCAGCAAGGCCCGGCGATTCAAGTTCGTAGTCTGATGCAGCCGCTCCCTTGCCGCAGGCGAAAGCCGGCGGGATAACAAGAACGATAAGGGGAACCCGCAATGATGCGACATCCACACGTCTGGATGGGCCTCCTGTTGTGGTCGATTTTCAGTCCGGCGCACGCCGCCTGGACTGTGAATATGGCGCCTGGAGCGACTGAAATCAGTCACGCAGTATTCGACCTGCACATGACCATTTTCTGGATCTGTGTGGTGATCGGGATCATCGTCTTCGGCGCCATGTTCTGGTCGATGATGGTGCACCGCCGTTCTACCGGGCAGGTCGCCGCAAAATTCCACGAAAGCACCACCGTCGAAATTCTCTGGACCGTCGTACCGTTCCTGATTCTGGTGGCGATGGCCGTACCGGCGACCGCCACTCTGATCAAGATGTACGACACCAGTGAGCCGGATATCGATATCCAGATCACCGGTTATCAGTGGAAGTGGCACTACAAATACCTGGGCCAGGACGTCGAGTTCTTCAGCAACCTGGCCACCCCCGCCGAGCAGATCCACAACAAGGAAACCAAGGGCGAGCACTACTTGCTCGAGGTCGACAAGCCATTGGTGCTGCCGACCGGGGCGAAGGTGCGCTTCCTCGTGACCTCCGCCGACGTTATCCACTCGTGGTGGGTGCCGGCCTTCGCGGTCAAGCGCGATGCGATTCCGGGCTTCGTCAACGAGGCGTGGACGCGCATCGACAAACCCGGCATCTACCGTGGCCAGTGCGCCGAACTGTGCGGCAAGGATCACGGCTTCATGCCGATCGTCGTTGAGGTCAAGGAGAAGGCCGACTACGACAAGTGGCTCGCCGATCGCAAAGCCGAAGCCGCGCAGCTTAAAGAGCTGACCAGCAAGGAATGGACCCTCGACGAACTCAAGGAACGTGGCGACAAGATCTATCACACCACCTGCGTCGCCTGTCACCAGGCCGAAGGTCAGGGCCTGCCGCCAATGTTCCCGGCGCTCAAGGGCTCGAAAATCGCCACCGGACCGAAAGAAGGCCACCTGAGCCTGGTGTTCCACGGCAAGCCCGGCACCGCCATGGCGGCGTTCGGCAAGCAACTGTCGGAAGTCGATATCGCAGCGGTCGTGACCTACGAACGTAACGCCTGGGGCAACAACAAGGGCGACATGGTCACGCCAAAAGAAGTGCTGGAGCTGAAACAGGCGGAAAGCAAATGAGCCGGTCTATCGCGTACTTCGTGAACCGGTCGGGGCAACGCGCCCCGGCCTGCCCCACCCACTCACGTAAAGGAGACCGGCCATGAGCGCTGTCATCGATGACCACGGTCATGCCGACCACGCCCACGGCCCCGCCAAAGGCCTGATGCGCTGGGTGCTGACCACCAACCACAAGGACATCGGCACGCTGTACCTGTGGTTTGCGTTTTCCATGTTCCTGCTTGGCGGTACGTTCGCGATGGTGATTCGCGCCGAACTGTTCCAGCCAGGGCTGCAGATCGTCGAACCGGCGTTCTTCAACCAGATGACCACCATGCACGGTCTGGTGATGGTCTTCGGTGCGGTGATGCCAGCCTTCGTCGGCCTCGCCAACTGGATGATCCCGTTGATGATCGGCGCGCCGGACATGGCCCTGCCCCGGATGAACAACTTCAGCTTCTGGCTGTTGCCGGCGGCGTTCCTCATCCTCGTCTCGACCCTGTTCACCCCCGGTGGCGGGCCGAACTTCGGCTGGACGTTCTATGCGCCGCTGTCGACGACCTACGCGCCGGAAAGCGTGACCTTCTTCATCTTCGCCATCCATTTGATGGGCATCAGTTCGATCATGGGCGCGATCAACGTGATCGCGACCATCCTCAATCTGCGCGCGCCCGGCATGACGCTGATGAAAATGCCACTGTTCGTCTGGACCTGGCTGATCACCGCGTTTCTGCTGATCGCGGTGATGCCGGTACTGGCCGGGTGCGTGACGATGATGCTGATGGACATCCACTTCGGCACCAGTTTCTTCAGTGCGGCCGGTGGCGGTGACCCGGTGCTGTTCCAGCATGTGTTCTGGTTCTTCGGCCATCCCGAGGTGTACATCATGATCCTGCCGGCCTTCGGCGCCGTCAGCTCGATCATCCCGACCTTCTCGCGCAAGCCGCTGTTCGGCTACACCTCGATGGTCTACGCGACGGCGAGCATCGCCTTCCTGTCGTTCATTGTCTGGGCGCACCACATGTTCGTGGTCGGCATCCCGCTGGTGGGCGAGCTGTTCTTCATGTACGCGACGCTGCTGATCGCGGTGCCGACCGGGGTGAAGGTGTTCAACTGGGCCAGCACCATGTGGCAAGGCTCGCTGACCTTCGAAACGCCGATGCTGTTTGCCGTGGCGTTCGTGATCCTGTTCTCCATCGGCGGTTTCTCCGGGTTGATGCTGGCCATCGCGCCGGCGGACTTCCAGTACCAGGACACCTATTTTGTGGTCGCGCACTTCCACTACGTGCTGGTGCCGGGGGCGATCTTCGGGATCTTCGCCTCGACTTATTACTGGCTGCCGAAATGGACCGGCCACATGTACGACGAAACCCTCGGCAAGTTGCATTTCTGGCTGTCGTTTGTCGGCATGAACCTGACTTTCTTCCCGATGCACTTCGTGGGGTTGGCGGGGATGCCTCGGCGGATTCCGGACTACAACCTGCAGTTCGCCGACTTCAACATGGTTTCGTCAATTGGCGCGTTCATGTTTGGCGCCACGCAGATCTTTTTCCTGTTCATCGTGATCAAGACGATTCGGGGTGGCGAGCCTGCACCGGCCAAGCCTTGGGATGGTGCGGAAGGGCTGGAGTGGAGCGTGCCGTCACCGGCGCCGTATCACACCTTCACCACACCGCCGGAAGTGAAATGAACACAGATTTCCCTGTGGGAGCGAGCCTGCTCGCGAAGAGCGATGACGCGGTTCATCTGGTGCACCGAGTTGTCTGCTTCGCGAGCAGGCTCGCTCCCACAAGGGATCTGATGAGAGGCATGAATCATGGCTGACTCGATTTCGATGAAAAAACTCGTCACCCGCCTGCTCGGCGTGGTGCTGGCGATGTTTGTTTTCGGTTTTGCCCTGGTGCCGATCTACGACGTGATGTGCAAAGCCTTCGGCATCAACGGCAAGACTGCCGGGCAGTACGAGGGCGAGCAGGTCGTCGACACTTCGCGCCAGGTGCGTGTGCAGTTTTTGTCGACCAACACCGCCGATATGCCATGGGACTTCTACCCCAAGCATGACGAACTCACCGCCAACCCCGGCGCGGTCAACGAGATGATCTTCATCGCGCGCAACCCCACCGACAAACCGATGAGTGCGCAAGCCGTGCCGAGCATCGCGCCGAGCAACGCCGCGGCATATTTCCACAAGACCGAATGCTTTTGCTTTACCCAGCAGGTGCTGCAGCCCGGTCAACAGATCGAGATGCCGGTGCGCTTCATTGTTGACCGCGACATGCCCAAGGATGTGAAGCACCTGACGCTGTCCTACACGCTGTTCGATATCACCGCCCGACATCCGCCGGTGGCTGTAAACACTGGCGGTTGAGCGTGCCCGATAAGGAGAACAATAAATGGCAACTCATGAGCATTATTACGTTCCGCCGCAAAGCAAATGGCCGATCATTGCGACCTTCGGCATGGCCATCACTGTGTACGGCCTCGCCACCTGGTTTAACGATCTGAAGGCAGCGCGCCCGGAATCCCACGGCCCGTACATCTTTTTCGTCGGTGGCCTGTTGCTGGCGTACATGCTGTTCGGCTGGTTCGGGGCGGTGATCAAGGAAAGCCGCGCGGGACTCTACAGCCCGCAGCTGGATCGCTCGTTCCGCTGGGGCATGAGTTGGTTCATCTTCTCCGAAGTGATGTTCTTCATCGCCTTCTTCGGTGCGCTGTTTTATGTGCGCCACGTCTCCGGGCCAGCACTCGGCGGTGAAGGCACCAAAGGCATCGCGCACATGCTGTGGCCGAACTTCCAGTTCACCTGGCCGCTGCTGCACACGCCGGATCCGAAACTGTTCCCGCCACCAAAGGAAGTCATCAGCCCGTGGGGCCTGCCGCTGATCAACACGATTCTGCTGGTCAGCTCCAGCGTGACCATCACCATCGCCCACCATGCCTTGAAGAAGGGCCATCGCGGCGCACTGAAAATCTGGCTGGCGATCACCGTACTGCTCGGCTGCGCATTTCTCGGCTTCCAGGCTGAGGAATACATGCACGCCTACCACGAACTGGGGCTGACCCTCGGTTCGGGCATTTATGGCGCGACGTTCTTCATGCTCACCGGTTTCCACGGCGCCCACGTGACCATCGGCACGATCATTCTGTTTGTGATGCTGATGCGCATCATGAAGGGCCACTTCGACAACGAGCACCAGTTCGGCTTCGAAGCGGCGAGCTGGTATTGGCACTTCGTCGACGTGGTGTGGATTGGCCTCTTTATCTTCGTTTACGTGCTCTGACGGACAACGCTACCAAGGTGCATGCGACACCAGTTGGCCGCTGTAAAAGCCCCAGGCGATCAAGCCGACGGTGACTGCGGCCAATGCCACCCGAACACTCAAGGCGATGACCAGGCGATTCGAGCTGCTGTCGTCCTTGACCAGGAAAAACAGGCCGCTGAACAGGCTGATCACCGTGGCAATCAGCATCAGGACGATGGCTGTTTTGAGCATGGGAAGAACTCCGGGGGACAGGCGATGCAATTGAGTATAGCGATCGCGACGACTGACTTTGTGGCGCAGCCATGAAGCGCTTTCGTCCGGGCGTGATTCCGACCGTGGTCGTGGCCTTGTTGCTGCCGCTGCTGGTGTCGCTGGGCTTCTGGCAACTGAGCCGGGGCGCAGAAAAAACCGCCCTGCTCGCCAGTTACGCCGAACGTCGTGCGGCTGAACCGATGGCCAGCAGCGAGTTGCTGAGCAGCGCCGATCCGGCGTATCGCCGCGTGCACCTGCACGGCCAGTTCGATGCTGCGCACAGTTTGCTGCTGGATAACCGTCAGCGTAACGGCAAGGTCGGCGTCGAGTTGCTGCAACCCTTTCAGGATCAACGCACCGGCCTGTGGCTGCTGGTCAATCGCGGCTGGTTGCCGTGGCCGGATCGCCGCGTGCCGCCACAATTCACTACGCCCACTGATGCATTGAATGTCGATGCCTGGGTCTACGTTGCCCCCGGCACCACTTTTCAACTGCACGCCGATCCGGTCAGCAACACCTGGCCGCAAACCATCACTGCCGTCGAACCCGCCAAGCTGTGGAAAGCCCTTGAGCGCGACGGCTTTACCTACGAATTACGCGCCGAACCCGGCCCGGCCAGCTACGAGGCCGATTGGCCGGTGGTCGCCATGGGCCCGGAAAAACACCTCGGTTACGCCGTGCAGTGGTTCGCCATGGCCACCGCCCTGCTCGGCCTCTACGTCTATTTGGGCTTGCACAACGCAAAGGAGAACCACCATGGGAACGGCCATGAATCCACCCAGCATGTCTGAGGCGAAACCTGCCGCCACCCGCCGTCGCAGCGGCCGCATTCAGTTGTTGCTGATTGTGCTCGGCGTGATCGGGCCGATGGTGCTCGCCACTGGCATGTACAAATTGCAGTTCTGGGTACCGGAAGGTCGCAGCTATCACGGCGAACTGATCGGCAACGGCCAGACCCGCGCCGACCTTGGCGTGCAAGCCGACGAGGAGCGCTGGCAGATGCTGGTCACCGCGCCGAAGGATTGCGCGGTGGATTGCCAGCAACTGGTGTATCTGGCGCGGCAGATCCAGATCGGCCTCGGTCGCGATGCCGGCCGCGCCAGCCATGCCCTCGCCGCTGCGCAACCGCTGAGCGCCGATTACGAGGCCAAGCTGACCCGCGAATATCCGCAGTTGCAACGCTATCCGCTGGACGCTGGCGTGTTCAGCAAAACAACGGGCGACAAGGCCACACCGCAACTGTGGATTATCGACCCGCACGGCAACCTCGTGCTGCGTTACGAGCCGAATGTGAAAGGCAAGGATCTGCTCAACGACCTGCGTCATCTGCTGAAACTGTCGAACATCGGATAAGGGCATCGTCATGGCCAAACCTGGATTTCGCCTCGCGCTGTTTGCCACTCTGCTGGCACTGATTGTAGTGATGCTCGGCGCCTATACGCGCCTGACCCACGCCGGCCTCGGCTGTCCGGACTGGCCGGGTTGCTACGGGTTTATCAGCGTGCCGAAAAGCGAAGCCCAACTGGCCCATGCCGAACTGCATTACCCCGACTCGCCAGTGGAGGCGCACAAGGGCTGGAACGAGA
This sequence comes from Pseudomonas sp. VD-NE ins, assembly GCF_031882575.1. Classification (NCBI taxonomy): domain Bacteria; kingdom Pseudomonadati; phylum Pseudomonadota; class Gammaproteobacteria; order Pseudomonadales; family Pseudomonadaceae; genus Pseudomonas; species Pseudomonas sp. VD-NE ins. Next base: position 33,490 of record NZ_CP134772.1, on the reverse strand, counting down.
TGATCCACCGCTATTTCGCCGGTACTCTCGGCCTGCTGATTTCGCTTCTGGCCGGGCGCGCGTGGGTCAATCGGCGTCATCCGGGGCAGCCGTTGAAGCTGCCGCTGTTTCTGCTGGCGGTGGTGTTTGCGCAAGCAGCCTTCGGCATGTGGACGGTGACGCTCAAACTCTGGCCGCAGGTGGTCACCGGGCATTTGCTCGGCGGGTTTGCGACCTTGAGTCTGCTGTTTTTGCTGACCTTGCGACTGTCCGGTGTGCTGCCGGCGCTGACCGTGCCCAAGCGTTTGCAGTATTGGGCAACAGCGGGATTGTTGTTGGTGATTGGCCAGATCGCACTGGGAGGCTGGGTCAGTTCCAACTACGCGGCGGTGGCCTGCATCGATTTCCCGACCTGCCACGGGCAATGGCTGCCGCCAGCGGATTTCGCCAATGGGTTTCATCTGACTCAACACATCGGCCCGAATTATCTCGGCGGACAACTCGACAGCGATGCACGCACGGCGATTCACCTGACTCACCGTATCGGCGCGCTGCTGGTGACGCTGGTGCTGCTCGGTCTGGCGTGGCAATTGAAAGTGGTCGGCATGACTCGCTTGGCCGGTCTGGTAGCGATTGCCCTCGCGGCACAGATCACCCTCGGCATCAGCAATGTGCTGTTCCATCTGCCGCTGCCGGTGGCGGTCGCGCATAACGCTGGCGGTGCGGCGCTGTTGCTGACCATGGTGCTGGTCAATTACCACGCGCGCACCAGTCTGGTCCGGGTCAAACAACCGGTGCTCGCGCGCTGGCGCCTGAGTCCGCGTAAACACGCAGCCGCGCCCATCACTATAAAAGGAGAAACGCCGTGGCGATTCTGATTGGCGAACGCCCGCATCAGGCAATCTGGCGTGATTATCTGGAGCTGACCAAACCGAAAGTCGTGGTGCTGATGCTGATCACCTCGCTGGTCGGCATGTTCCTCGCGACCCGTGCCGGGGTGCCGTGGACGGTGCTGGTGTTCGGCAATCTGGGGATTGCCCTGTGTGCCGGTGGTGCGGCGGCGGTCAACCATGTGGTGGATCGGCGCATCGATGCGGTGATGGCGCGCACGCACAAACGGCCGCTGGCTGAAGGCCGGGTTTCGCCGGCGGCGGCGCTGACTTTTGCACTGGTGCTGGCGCTGCTCGGCCAGGCCCTGTTGCTGACTTTCACCAATCCGCTGACGGCGTGGCTGACCCTCGCTTCGCTGCTCGGTTATGCGGTGATCTACACCGGTTTCCTCAAACGCGCGACGCCGCAGAACATCGTCATCGGTGGCCTCGCCGGCGCCGCACCACCACTGCTCGGCTGGACAGCTGCCACCGGCCATGTCAGCGCCGAACCGTTGTTGCTGGTGCTGATCATCTTCGCCTGGACCCCACCGCACTTCTGGGCGCTGGCGATCCATCGCAAAGAGGAATACGCCAAGGCCGATATCCCGATGCTGCCGGTCACCCACGGCGAGCACTACACCAAAGTGCACATTCTGCTCTACACCTTCGCGCTGCTGGCGGTGAGTCTGTTGCCGTACGTGATTCACATGAGTGGCGTGCTCTACCTGATTTGCGCGCTCGCCCTCGGTGCAAGGTTTCTGCAATGGGCCGTGGTGCTGTACCGTGGCACTCGGCCGCACGCGGCGATCAACACCTTCAAGTACTCTATTTGGTACTTGTTCCTGCTGTTCATCGCCCTGCTCGTAGACCACTACTTACTGTTGAACCTATGACTCGAACCCAGAAAACCGTCTTCATCCTCGTCGCCGTGATCGCGCTGATCCTCGGCCTGACCGTCAACAAAGTGCTGAGCGGCAAGGGCCAGGGCGACCCGACGGCGCTGATCGACGCCGGCATTATCCTGCTGCCGCAGAGCCGCAATCTGCCGGACGTGACGATGACTGATCAGGACGGCAAACCGGTGGCGATCAACGAGCTCAAAGGCAAGTGGAGTCTGCTGTTTTTCGGCTACACCTTCTGCCCGGACATCTGCCCCACCACGTTGGCGCAGCTGCGGCAGATCAAGAGTGAATTACCGAAAGACGCTGTGGACAAGTTGCAGATCGTGCTGGTCAGCGTTGACCCGAACCGCGATAGCCCGAAGCAGTTGAAGCGGTATCTGGGCTACTTTGATCCGCAGTTTGTTGGCCTGACGCCGACCTCGATTGAAGAGCTGCAAAAGGTGGCGAACGCGGTGAGTATTCCGTTTATTCCGGCGGATACGAGTAAGCCGAATTATACCGTTGACCATAGCGGCAATCTGGCAGTGATCGGGCCGGACGGGACGCAGCGGGGGTTTATTCGAGCGCCGTTGAATAACGCCAAACTGGTTGCGCAACTTCCGGTCATGCTTAACCGCAAGTGACGGGCTAAAAGCCAAGAGCCCCTCACCCTAACCCTCTCCCGGAGGGAGAGGGGACTGAATGGGGGATATTCAAGAAATACGCAGAAATGAACGTGCTGCTTTGAATCCATAATCGCCAAGATTTTTCAGGGCGATGTATGACGCCAAACACCTCGGTCGGCCCCTAAAAGCCCCTCACCCTAGCCCTCTCCCGGAGGGAGAGGGGACTGAATGGGGGATATTCAAGAATTACGCAGAAATGAACTTGCTGCTTTGAATCCATAATCGCCAAGATCTTTCAGGTCGATGTATGACGCCAGGCATCTCGGTCGGCCCCCTCTCCCTCCGGGAGAGGGCTGGGGTGAGGGGCTGCTCCACAACAGCTCTAAAGCCAAACACAGACACAAAAAAGGGGACGCCATTGGCGTCCCCTTTTTCATTACAGTGTCTCGTCCTGAATAAGGTTTACACCTTCTGACCCACTCTCAGGAGGGAGTAATGAATTCAGGAAAGAGGCGCAGTCAGCGTGATTACACGCGGACCTTTAAATTGTCGGTCGTCGATCAGGTCGAAAAAGGCGAGTTGAGTTATAAAGAGGCTCAAGAGCGCTATGGCATTCAGGGTAAATCGACCGTACTGAACTGGTTACGCAGGCATGGTCGGCAGGACTGGAGTCAAGGCGCGTCCATTCGCTCCAAGAGACCCCGTTCCATGGATGAGCCCGATAAACCACTGACACCCGAACAGCGAATCAAAGAGCTTGAAGAAAAGCTGGCCCAAGCCAACCAGAAAGCTCAGTTTTTCGAAGCTGTCGTTGATGTTTTAAAGAACGACTTCGGTGTTTCTGTCGTAAAAAAGCGATCCGGCAAGTCCTCTCCCAAGGGCAGATCCAAGACCTGAGCATTAGTCGGGCTTGCCAGTTCATGGGGATTTCCCGTCAGGCTTATTACAAGCGCAACCGGGCGTGTGATGCCCGGGCCCGTCATGCCCAGGAAGTGATGGGATTCGTGAGGGAGAAACGACTTAGGCAACCGCGCCTTGGCACCCGAAAACTTCACAATCTGATGCACACTGAGCCAGAAGTGTCCGTAAAGGTCGGTCGAGACCGGTTATTCGATATCTTGCGAGATCGGCGCGAGCTGGTTCCCCGCAGACGGGCCTATCACAAAACGACAGATAGCCATCATCGCTTTCGCCGGCATCCAAACCTGCTTAAAGATGGGCCGATTCAGGTAGTTGCCAAGGCGCCAGAGCAAGTATGGGTTGCGGACATCACCTACTTACCGACGCAAACGGGTGTGGCTTATCTGAGTTTGATCACCGATGCGTACTCCCGAAAAATCGTGGGGCACCATGTCCATGAAAGCTTGCACACCGAATCGGTGATCCAGGCGTTCAACAAAGCCCTCAAGCAGCGGACAACGAAGCAATGTTTGGTGCATCACTCGGATAGAGGCGTCCAATACTGCTCCGAGCTTTATCAGCGGCTGCATGCCAAATACGGCATCACCTGCTCAATGACCGATGGCTACGACTGCTACCAAAACGCGTTGGCTGAGCGTGTGAACGGGATTTTGAAAAACGAGTTATTGCTGCATCGTCCCAAAAATTTTGCAGAGGCCATCCGGATGGTGGACGAGTCGGTGCAGATCTATAACAACGAGCGGCCTCATCTGTCGCTGAAATACAAAACGCCCGATGCGGTGCATCGGGCGTTTTGAGGCTGAAACAGGTGTAAACCTATTTCAGGACTAGACACAGCCCTCCAAATCAGAACGCCGGCAATACCGCGCCTTTGTACTTCTCGGTAATGAATTGCTTCACTTCCGGGCTGTGCAGGGCTGCAGCCAGTTTCTTCATCGCATCGCTGTCCTTGTTGTCCGCACGGGACACAAGGATGTTCACGTATGGCGAATCGTTGCCTTCGATCACCAGCGCATCCTTGGACGGATCGAGCTTGGCTTCCAGCGCGTAGTTGGTGTTGATCAGCGCCAGATCGACCTGGGTGAGCACACGCGGGATGGTCGCGGCTTCCAGTTCACGGATTTTCAGGTCTTTCGGGTTTGTCGCGATGTCTTTGACGGTCGACAGGATGTTGGTCGGATCCTTCAGCGTGATCACGCCAGCCTTGGCCAGCAACAACAGCGCACGGCCGCCGTTGGTGGCGTCGTTCGGGATCACCACGTTGGCGCCGCCAGGCAGGTCTTTCAGATCTTTGATCTTGCTCGAGTAGGCGCCCAGTGGCTCCAGGTGCACGCCGGTCACGGCGACCAGGTTAGTACCCTTGGCCTTGTTGAACTCATCCAGATACGGCTGGTGCTGGAAGAAGTTGGCGTCCAGACGCTTTTCCGCGACCTGTACGTTCGGCTGAATGTAGTCGGTGAAGACCTTGACCTTCAGCTCCACGCCTTCTTTGGCCAGCGCCGGTTTCACGAACTCGAGGATTTCTGCGTGCGGCACCGGGGTGGCGGCAACGGTCAGGGTTTCGGCGTGGGCCGAGAATGCTGCAACAGCAGCAAAAGCAGCGATCAGTTTTTTCATTCAGCTAACTCCTTTTCAAAGCGCCCGTCTGGCGCCTGCCAGCGAATGGCCGGCTCATCTCTTGATTACAAAACCGGATTTATTTGCGCGAGAAATGCACAACCAAACGGTCACCGACCATCTGCAGCACTTGCACCAGAATCAACAGCAACACCACGGTGACGATCATCACGTCAGTCTGGAAACGCTGATAGCCGAAACGGATCGCCAGGTCGCCCAGACCACCGGCACCGACCACACCGGCCATCGCCGTGTAGGACACCAGTGTAATCGCCGTCACCGTAATCGCCGCGAAGATGCCCGGACGGGCTTCCGGCAGCAAGGCGTTCATGATGATCTGCCGCGTGGTCGCGCCCATCGACTGGGTCGCTTCGATGATGCCGCGATCGACTTCACGCAGCGCGGTTTCCACCAGACGCGCGAAGAACGGTGTGGCACCGACTACCAACGGCGGAATCGCACCGGCCACGCCCAGCGACGTGCCGGTGATCAGCACGGTGAACGGGATCATCACGATCAACAGAATAATGAACGGCAGCGAACGCAGGATGTTCACCGCCAGCGACATGAATGCGTAGAGGCCACGGTTTTCCAGCAACTGACGCGGGCTGCAGAGGAACAGCAACACGCCCAGCGGCAGGCCGAGCAGCACGGTGAACAGCAGCGACCCGCCGAGCATCAGCATGGTGTCGCCGGTGGCCAGCCAGATTTCGTACCAGTCGATATTGGTGAAGAAACTGATCAGGTCTTCCATTAGCGCAATACCTCCATGTGAACGTCAGCGGCGGTGAAGCGGGCGAACGCCGCTTCCATGTCGCCACCGGTGACGGCGAGGGTCAATTGCCCGTACGGAATGTCTTTGATGCGGTCGATACGACCGGCAAGGATGCTGTAGTCGACGCCGGTTTCCCGGGCGACGGTGCCAAGCAACGGCGCGTAGGTCGCTTCGCCCTGGAAGGTCAGACGCACGATGCGGCCCGGCACGTGAGCGAAGTCATCACGCTGCTCGCTCTCGTCGATCTGCTCGCTTTCCTGAACGAAACGCTTGGTGGTCGGGTGCTTGGGATGCAGGAACACATCGGCCACCGAACCTTGCTCGACGATCACGCCAGCGTCCATCACCGCGACTTGATCGCATACGCGACGGATGACATCCATCTCGTGGGTGATCAGGACGATGGTCAGTTTCAGTTCGCGGTTGATCTCGGCCAGCAACTGCAGGACCGACGCGGTAGTCTGCGGGTCGAGGGCACTGGTGGCCTCGTCGCACAGCAGAATTTTTGGCTTGGTCGCCAGGGCGCGGGCGATGCCGACGCGCTGTTTCTGACCGCCGGACAATTGCGCCGGGTACTTCTTGGCGTGGTCGGACAGACCGACCCGCGCCAGCAACTCGGCGACACGCTGGTCGATCTCGCTGCCCGACAGTTCGCCGGCCAGGGTCAACGGCAACGCAACGTTGTCGGCCACGGTCTTGGAGGCGAGCAGGTTGAAGTGCTGGAAGATCATCCCGACTTGCTGACGGAAACGGCGCAGGCCGTTGGCGTCCAGCGCGGTGACTTCTTCGCCGTCGACGAAGATCTTGCCGCCACTGGAGTCTTCCAGGCGATTGATCAGACGCAGCAGGGTGCTTTTGCCCGCACCGGAATGGCCGATCAGGCCGAACACCTGCCCATTCTCGATGGAGAGACTGGTCGGGTGCAGCGCGGGAATGTCCTTACCGGCGACGCGGTAAGTCTTGTGGACGTTTTGAAACTCGATCACGTAGCGAACCTTGTGGGGCGCGTTAGAAAAGGATCAGCGGTTAGCCGGGCGCGCATTTTAGCCTGTCCGTATAGAGGTTCTTAGCATTTATTTCGCAATTAACCTTCGATTTGGCAATAACAAGATCAAAGGTCATAAAAAAGGAACGTCCAAAGCAGCCCATCAGTCACTAAGTAAGCGACTTGAAAACCCTGGGTGCCGTGCCCGGGAACCACTCAAGAGTCCCCGGCAAACCACGGGGTCAACCGAGGAGTTTACGACTGATGAGCAAGAAGCCTACGTCCGACAAAAGCCAGATGGCCGGAACCGATACCCCGGATCGCGCCAACACCAACGCCAAACTCGATAGCCTGGAAAAGTTTCGCTCCGACGCCACCGGCCAGGCCCTGCGAACGAACCAAGGCGTGAAGATCGCCGACAACCAGAACACCCTTAAGGCCGGCCCGCGCGGACCGTCGTTGCTCGAAGACTTCATCATGCGTGAAAAAATCACGCATTTTGACCATGAGCGGATCCCGGAACGCATCGTCCACGCACGCGGCACCGGCGCGCATGGTTTCTTTCAGGCCTACGAGAACCATTCGGAGCTGACCAAGGCGGGTTTCCTACAGGATCCGGGGAAAAAGACGCCCGTGTTCGTGCGCTTTTCCACGGTGCAGGGCCCGCGTGGTTCCGGCGACACCGTGCGCGACGTGCGTGGTTTCGCGGTGAAATTCTTCACCGATGAAGGCAACTTCGACCTGGTCGGCAATAACATGCCGGTGTTTTTCATTCAGGATGCGATCAAGTTTCCCGACTTCGTTCACGCGGTAAAACCTGAGCCGCACAATGAAATCCCGACTGGCGGCTCCGCCCACGATACGTTCTGGGATTTCGTTTCGCTGGTGCCGGAATCGGCGCACATGGTCATCTGGGCGATGTCCGACCGGGCGATCCCGAAAAGCCTGCGCAGCATGCAGGGCTTCGGCGTGCACACCTTCCGGCTGATTAACGCCGAGGGTAAATCGCGCTTCGTCAAATTCCACTGGCGCCCTACTGCCGGTACTTGCTCGCTGGTCTGGGACGAGGCGCAGAAGCTCGCCGGTAAAGACACCGACTACCACCGTCGCGACCTTTGGGAAGCGATCGAGATGGGCGACTATCCGGAATGGGAGCTGGGTGTACAGATCATCGAGGAGGAAAACGAGCACGACTTCGATTTCGATATCCTCGACCCGACCAAGCTGATTCCCGAAGAAATCGTGCCGATCACGCCGCTGGGCAAGATGACGCTGAACCGTAACCCGGACAACTTCTTCGCCGAGACCGAGCAGGTCGCGTTCTGCCCTGGCCACATCGTGCCGGGCATCGACTTCTCCAACGACCCGCTGCTGCAAGGTCGGCTGTTTTCCTACACCGATACGCAAATCAGCCGACTCGGTGGGCCGAACTTTCATGAGTTGCCGATCAACCGGCCAGTGGCACCATTCCACAATGGTCAGCGTGATGCGCAGCACCGCACGGTGATCGACAAGGGTCGCGCGTCTTACGAGCCGAACTCGATTGATGGTGGCTGGCCGAAAGAAACCCCGCCCGCCGCGCAGGACGGTGGTTTCGAGAGTTATCCAGAACGAATCGATGCCAACAAGATTCGTCAGCGCAGCGAGTCGTTCAGCGATCACTTCTCCCAGGCGACGTTGTTCTTCAACAGCATGAGCGATCACGAGAAGGAGCACATCATTGCCGCTTACAGCTTCGAGCTGGGCAAGGTTGAGCGTGAGTTCATCCGTGCTCGGGAGGTGAACGAGATTCTCGCCAACATTGATCTGGAACTGGCCAAGCGCGTGGCGGCTAATCTGGGGCTGCCTGCGCCTACCAAAGGCACGGTGGATGCGCGCAAGGTGTCTTTCGATCACTCGCCGTCATTGAGTCAGGCCAATTTGCTGCCAGAAAACATCAAAACCCGAAAAGTGGCGATTCTTGCTGCCAACGGCGTCGATGGTGCGGCGATTGATGCAATGAAGAAGGCATTGGCCGCTGAGGGTGCGCATGCCAAGTTGCTCGGCCCGACTTCAGCGCCGGTGAAGACCGCTGACGGCAAAATGTTGCCAGTGGATGCTTCGATGGAAGGCATGCCGTCGGTGATTTTTGACGCGGTGTTCGTGCCGGGTGGCGCGGCGTCGGTCAAGGCGTTGAGCGGTGACGGCGTGGCATTGCATTACCTGCTGGAGGCGTACAAGCATTTGAAGGCGATTGCGTTGCAGGGTGATGCGAAGCAATTGCAGGATCTGCTGAAACTGGAAGCGGATGCCGGGTTGTTGCAAGGCAAGGATGTACCGGCGTTGACCAAGCCGTTCTTTGCGGCGATCGGGCAGCATCGGGTTTGGGAGCGGGAGCCTAAGGCCAAAGCCATTCCGGCTTAAGATCTTCGGGAATAGAAAGACCGCTTTCGCGAGCAGGCTCGCTCCCACAAGGGTTCTCCTATAAACACGAATTTTGTGTTCTCTGGAGATCCCTGTGGGAGCGAGCCTGCTCGCGAAGCTTCTTAGGGTTTACGCGGGCTCAGAACCATCTGCGCCCGCACTGTGCGCACGGTCTGTTTCACGATCTTCAGATCAAAATCCGGGTTCAACTTCTTCACCCGCTTGGTCAGCAGAGTCGCCAGCCACGGATAGTCATCGGTGCGCGGTGCCTGAATCGTCACCCCACACTCATAATTCACCACATCAGCGGCGATCGCATCGAGTTGGCGGCGAAGTTTGCGGCTATCGGTGATATTCAGCGCCACCGTGGTGCTCTCGGCGGTGGGATCGATCACCTTGGCTTTCGGCTTGGCTTCGGCGGCCAGCAGCGCGGCTTCAGCCTTTTCCAGCTCAGCCTTGCGCGCTTCAGTAATGGCGCCATTCACGCCACCGGTCAGCGCCGGCGCCTTCGGCATCAATGCGCGGGCACGGCTCAACGCTGTGGCGGCGGCATTCACATCACCCTTCTGCAGCACGATCTGGCTGCGGCGCAGATACGCTTCGGCCAGCTGCCGCTGGTATTGCTCAAGGGATTGATCGTTGGGGGTTTCTTTCTGCAAAGCGGCCAACTGGTCTTCGGCAGTGGCCAGTTCGCTGCTGGCCAGGCTTTGCTCCAGCTGTGCGATGGCCGTAGCCCGCGCATCGGGGACTTCGGCCACCGGCGGCGTGCTTTGGCAGGCGCCCAGCAGCACTGAAAATGCGACAAGGAGCAGATAACGGGAGGCGAACGGCTTCATTCCTGCGACTCTCTATTTGCGCAAAAAGCGGCCAAGTCTACACCCCACGACGGGGCAGAACAAAACTCAGCAGAAACAGTGCGGCCGCCGTCACAACGATTGACGGCCCCGCCGGGGTGTCCTTGAACCACGACAACGCCAGCCCGCCACACACGGCGAGCATGCCCAGCAGGCTCGCGCCCAGTGCCATCTGCTCCGGCGAACGGGCGTGACGCTGTGCCGCAGCCGCCGGGATGATCAACAACGACGTAATCAGCAACACACCGACGATTTTCATCGCCACCGCGATCACCACCGCAATCAACAACATCAGCGCCATGCGCAGGCCCGCGACGGGCAGGCCTTCAACCCTGGCCAGCTCTTCGTGCACGGTAATCGCCAGCAACGGCCGCCACAGCGTCACCAGCAACACCAGCACCGCCGCGCTGCCGCCGAGGATCCACGCCAGGTCGGTCGGGCTGATGGCCAGCAAGTCGCCGAACAGATAGGCCATCAGGTCGATCCGCACTTCATGCATGAAGCTTAGTACTACCAGGCCGAGAGAGAGCGTGCTCGGTGCGAGAATTCCCAACAGCGTGTCGGACGCCAGCGGTTGGCGCTGTTGCAGCGTGACCAGCAGCACTGCCAGCAACAGACAGCCTACTGTGACCGCGACCGTCGGGCTGACATCCAGCAGAAAGCCCAGCGCCACGCCGAGCAGCGCCGCGTGGGACAAGGTGTCGCCGAAGTACGCCATGCGCCGCCAGACCACGAACGAACCCAGCGGACCTGCAACGATCGCCAACGCCAGACCTGCAAGCAGGGCATACAACAGAAAATCAGCCATGCTTGCAGTTGTCTCCGTGAACGTGAGGTTGGCCAATAACCGGCCCTTTGACCACCGAACCGTGCAGGTCGTGAGCATGGTCGTGATGGTGGTGGTAGACCGCCAGGCTCTGCGCGTTCTTGCCGAACAGCTCGACAAACGCCGGATCACCGCTGACCTGCTCGGGATGCCCGGAGCAGCAGACGTGACGGTTGAGGCAGACCACCTGGTCGGTGGTACTCATCACCAGATGCAAATCGTGGGACACCATCAGCACGCCGCAACCATGGCGGTCGCGCAGACGTGTGATCAGGCTGTACAGCTCGGCTTGCCCGGCGACGTCGACGCCCTGCACCGGCTCATCGAGCACCAGCAATTCCGGCTCGCGCAGCAGTGCCCGCGCCAGCAGCACACGCTGCATTTCACCACCGGAAACACTTTGCACCGGGCTGTCGATAACGTGTTCGGCACCCACTTCTTTTAATGCGGCCAAGGCTCGCGGACGATCAACGCCCGGCACCAGACGCAGAAAGCGCAGCACTGAAAGCGGCAACGTCGGATCGACGTGGAGTTTTTGCGGCATGTAACCGACGCGCAGTTTCGGCTTGCGCCATACGCTGCCGCTGTCCGGCTTCAACAGGCCCAGCACGGCGCGCACCAGCGTGGTTTTGCCGGCGCCGTTGGGGCCGATCAGGGTGACGATCTGCCCCGGCTCGACGCTCAGCTCGATGTTGTCCAGCACAGCCTGCCCGGCAAATGTGACGGCGACCTGCTCCAGACGGATCAGCGCATTGCTCATCAAGCCCCCTGGCAACCGGAGCACAGGCCGACGACTTCGACGGTCTGCGCTTCGACGATGAAACCAACGTCTTTGGCGCTATTGATGATCGCGTCGCTGATCACTTTTTGTTCAAGTTCGATGGCGGCGTGGCAATCGCGGCAAATCAGGAACTGGCCCTGATGCGCATGTTCCGGGTGTACGCAGCCAACGAAGGCGTTCAGCGAGGAGATGCGGTGTACCAGGCCGTTTTCCAAGAGGAAATCCAGCGCACGGTACACGGTCGGCGGCGCGGCGCGGCGGCCGTCCTGCTCGCTCAACACGGCAAGAATGTCGTAGGCGCCCAGCGGCTTGTGGCTCTGCCACACCAATTCCAGCACCCGGCGGCGCAACGCGGTCAGGCGCAAGCCTTTTTGGGCGCACAAGGTATCGGCCTCGGACAAAGCGCTGTGCACGCAATGAGAGTGGTCGTGGGGACGGCTGGCAATCGGTGTAATAGGCATGGGCGGCGACGAGTTTTGATAGAGACGTTATTATGTTACCCGTTCTCGCCTCCTTGAGTGGTCATCGTGTCCCGACTTTTTTCTGTTTTTGTGGCTTTTGTCGCCAGTTTTCTGCTGATCGGTTCGGCTCAGGCCGAGGTCAAAGTCCTCACCAGCATCAAGCCGTTGCAGCTGATTGCAGCGGCCGTGCAGGACGGCGTGGCGATTCCCGAAGTGCTGCTGCCGCCGGGCGCCTCGCCGCACAATTACGCGCTGCGGCCATCCGACGTACGGAAGGTGCAATCGGTCGATCTGCTCTACTGGATCGGCCCGGACATGGAAGGTTTCCTGCCCCGTGTGCTGAATGGTCGTACGCTGCCGAGCGTCGCCGTGCAGGATCTGCCGGGGATGAAACTGCGGCGGTTCGCTGAAGACAGCCACTCCCACGCGGAAGAGGCCGACGAGCATGATCACGATCACCGCCCGGGCACGCTGGATGCGCATTTGTGGCTATCGCCGGTCAATGCTCGGGTGATTGCCGACAAGATGGCCGCAGATCTCAGCGCCGCCGACCCGGCTAACGCCGAGCGTTATCAGAGCAATGCCAAAGCATTCGACGAGCGTCTGGACGCGCTGGATCAGCGTTTGAAGAAGCGTCTGGCCAGTGTTGAAGGCAAGCCGTACTTCGTCTTCCACGAGGCGTTTGATTACTTTGAAGAAGCTTATGGCCTGAAGCATGCCGGTGTGTTCAGCGTGGCCGCCGAAGTGCAGCCGGGCGCGCAACATGTCGCGGCGATGCGCAAGCGCTTGCAGGAAGTGGGCAAGACTTGTGTGTTCAGCGAACCGCCGTTGCGTCCGCGTTTGGCCGAAACCCTTGTGGCTGGCCTGCCGGTGAAGCTGGCTGAGCTGGATGCGTTGGGCGGGTACACCCCGGCGACGGCTCAGGGCTATGAGCAGGTGTTGGAAAAGTTGGGCAATGATTTGGCCGGGTGCCTGGAGTCTCTGTAACCCAATAGAAAAAGATCGTCCGAAGGCTCGGGCCGCGTTCGGACGATCTTTTGATCTTAAAGGGCGAAAGGTAGCGGTGTGTGTACCTGCTGCCGCTGCGCCAAACGCTGCTCAAACTCTTTTGGATCGTGAATCAACACGTCCTGCCCGGCAAACTGCTCCGCCGCGATCAATCGCGACAGCCAGAACCGCACACAGGCCACACGCAGCATGGTCGGCCACAACTCAGCCTCCGCCGCCGTGAATGGTCGCAGCGCCGCATAAGCGCCAAGGAATGCGCGAGCACGCGGGCCATCAATCAGACCGTCCTCGTCCGAACACCAGTCGTTCAAGGCAATCGCCACGTCATACAGCATCGGCCCCGAGCAGGCGTTGTAGAAGTCGATCAACCCGGTCAGGTGCGTACCTTCGAACATCGCGTTATCGCGAAACAGGTCGGCATGAATGTTCGCCCGAGGCAGCGCAAGAATCTTGTCTTTACGCTCGGTGATTTCAGCCAACGCTTTTTGCAGCAAGGCACGCGGCTCATCGCTCAAGTGCGAAAGAAACTCCGTGCCCTCCTCCAGCATCCAGTCCAGGCCACGGTCGGTCTTGCGCTTGATCATGCGCTCGCCCTGAGTCGCCAGGTGCAGATGCGCCTGCAACTCGCCGACCTGCGCGCAATGCTGAGCATTGGCGACCTTGATGTGCTTGCCCGACAGACGCGGTTGCAGCAGCGCCGGCTTACCTTTCAGCTCACGCAATGCCACGCCGTCAGTGGTGCGCAACGCGTACGGCACCGGCAAGTCGGCTTCGTGGAGCACGTCGAGCAGGTCGATGAAGAACGGCATCTCCTGCACCGGGCCGCGCTCGACCAGGGTCAGGACGAACTCGCCCTGCTCCAGGCTGATAAAGAAGTTGGTGTTTTCGCTGCCGGCGGCGATCCCCTGGAAATCAAGCAGACGGCCAAGCCCGTAAGGGGCGAGAAAGGTTTCCAGCTCGGGCCGAGCCAGGGGAGTGAACACAGACATGGTTAAAAACTGCTCAGTTCAGGCGCCACGACCGCGTGGCGCCGATTAAAAGTCGGGAAACTTACTTCCAGGTAAAGATTTCCCACGACGGAATCAGCATATCCGGCTGGTCGGAGCGAATGTAGTTCGCGTCCGTACCATCGGCGCGCACCAGGAAATACGGTTTGCCACCCTTCGGCGTGACCTTGATCGCGTAGACGAAGCCACTGCGACTGTATTCCTGGATGACCTTGTCGCCTTCCGTGTGCGTGTTGATCGTAACTTCCGGCTCCGAAGCGGGCGCATCATCCGCCGCCATCGCGGCCAACGGTGAGGCAGCAATCAGACCGACCAGCAGCAAGCGATTTAACGTACGCATGATAACCTTGTCCCTTTGTCGTCAACGGTCCCGCTATTCTAGCGCCGGACCCGCCGAAAAGGTTGATCCTGCTCATGAGCCAAGCCCCCCTCGTCCTGGTGGACGGTTCGTCTTACCTGTACCGCGCCTTTCACGCGCTGCCACCACTGACCACTTCCAAAGGCCTGCCGACCGGTGCGGTCAAAGGCGTGCTGAACATGCTCAAGAGTCTGCGCAAGCAGTACCCGGACAGCCCGTTCGCCGTGGTGTTCGACGCCAAGGGTGGGACATTTCGCGATGAGATGTACGCCGAATACAAAGCCAATCGCCCAAGCATGCCCGACGACATGCGCGTGCAGATCGAGCCCCTGCACCAGAGCGTGATCGCCCTCGGTTTCCCGCTGCTGTGCGTGGAAGGCGTCGAGGCTGACGACGTCATCGGCACTCTCGCCCGCAGCAGCGCGGCGGCAGATCGTCCGGTGGTCATCTCCACTGGCGACAAGGACATGGCGCAACTGGTCGATGGCCACATTACCTTGGTCAACACCATGTCCGGTAGTTCGATGGACGTGGAAGGCGTGAAGGAGAAATTCGGCGTCGCACCGGAGCAGATCATCGATTATCTGGCGCTGATGGGCGATTCGTCCGACAACATTCCGGGCGTTCCGGGCATTGGTCCGAAGACCGCTTCCGGCCTGCTGGTCGGCGTCAATGGCGGCCTGACCGAGCTGTACGCCAATCTCGACATCGTCCCGACCCTGCCGATTCGCGGCGCAAAAACCCTGCCGGCCAAGCTCGAAGAGCACAAGGAGATGGCGTTCCTCTCCTATCAACTGGCGACCATCAAGGTCGACGTGCCGCTGGACGTCGAACTCGACGATCTGCAGATGGGCGCGGAAGACCCGGCCAAGCTCTACGAGCTGTACTCGCTGCTGGAATTCAAAAGCTGGATCAACGATCTGGATCGCGACGCCAAGCGTCTGGAGCTGAGCGCAGCCAGCGAGCCTGCACCGGCCGGCGATCTGTTCAGCGCGCCAACGGAAGACGCGCCTGCCGTTCCCGCCGAAGCTGCCTACGAAACCATCCTTGATCAGGCGCGCTTCGACGTCTGGCTGGAAAAGTTGAACAACGCCAAGCTGTTCGCCTTCGACACCGAAACCACCGGCATTGACGCGCAGCAGGCGCAACTGGTCGGTCTGTCGTTCGCCGTGCAGGCCAACGAAGCCGCGTACATTCCGCTGACCCACTCCTACATCGGCGTGCCGGAGCAACTGGATCGCGACACCGTGCTGCGCGCACTCAAGCCGATTCTCGAAGACCCGAGCAAGCTCAAGGTCGGCCAGCACGCCAAGTTCGACATGAATATCCTGGCCAACTGCGCCATCGGCGGCGATCAGAGCCAAGGCATCAACGTGCGCGGTATCGCCTTCGACACGATGCTTGAGTCCTACGTGCTCAACTCCACCGCCACCCGTCACGACATGGACAGCCTCGCGCAGAAGTACCTGGATCACACCACCGTGAGCTTCCAGGACATCGCCGGCAAAGGCGCCAAGCAGCTGACTTTCGACCAGATCGCGCTGGAACAGGCCGGGCCGTACGCCGCCGAAGACGCCGACATCACTCTGCGTCTGCACCAGACTTTGTTCGAAAAACTCAGCGCCATTCCGAGCCTGGCCAGCGTTTTGACTGATATCGAGATCCCGCTGGTGCCGGTTCTCGCGCGCATCGAACGCCAAGGCGCATTTGTCGACGCTGAGCTGCTCGGCATCCAGAGCATCGAACTGGGCAACAAAATGGTCGCACTTGAGCGCGAAGCGTTCGAGATCGCCGGGGAAGAATTCAACCTTGGCTCGCCGAAGCAGTTGGGCGTGATTCTCTACGAGAAACTCGGCCTGCCAGTATTGAAGAAGACCGCCAAGGGCCAGCCGTCCACCGCTGAAGAAGTGTTGGCGAAACTCGCCGAAGACGATCACCGCTTGCCGAAGGTGCTGATGGAGCACCGTTCGATGAGCAAGCTGAAAAGCACTTACACCGATCGCCTGCCGGAGCAGATCAACCCGCGTACCGGGCGTATTCACACCTCGTATCACCAGGCTGTGGCGTCGACCGGTCGCTTGTCCTCGAGTGATCCGAACCTGCAGAACATCCCGGTGCGCACCGCTGAAGGTCGACGCATCCGTCAGGCATTCGTCGCGCCGAAAGGCTACAAACTGCTGGCAGCGGACTATTCGCAAATCGAACTGCGGATCATGGCGCACTTGTCCAAGGACGAAGGTCTGATGAACGCCTTCCGCAACAATCTGGACGTGCACACCGCCACAGCTGCCGAAGTGTTCAAGGTCGAACTCAACGAAGTGACCTCCGACCAACGCCGTGGCGCCAAAGCGATCAACTTCGGCCTGATCTACGGTATGGGCGCGCAGAAACTCGGCAAGGACATCGGCGTCGACACCAAGACCGCCAAGGCTTACATCGATACCTACTTCGCCCGCTATCCGGGGGTTCGCGAATACATGGAGCGCACCCGCGCGCAGGCGGCGGATCAGGGTTATGTCGAGACCTTCTTCGGTCGTCGTCTGTACCTGCCGGAGATCAACTCGAACAAGCCGCAGGAACGCGCTGCCGCCGAGCGCACGGCGATCAACGCGCCGATGCAGGGCACGGCCGCCGACATCATCAAGAAAGCCATGGTCGCGGTGGATAACTGGCTGGCGACGTCCGGGCTGGACGCCAAAGTCATCCTGCAGGTGCACGATGAACTGGTGCTGGAAGTTCGCGAGGATCTGGTCGAGCAGGTCAGTGCCGAAATTCGCGTGCACATGAGCGAAGCGGCGAAACTGGATGTACCGCTGCTGGTCGAAGTGGGTGTGGGCAACAACTGGGATGAGGCTCACTGAGCCTTTTGAACACGGTTTGCCGCGACCTGATGTCGCGGCAACGCCAGTAAAACCTGCTTATTTCGAAAAGCGCTTGAGATTATTCCAAAGCTTTTTGAAAAAAATCTGAACTAATCTGGAAGGACACCACTCAGAGATACTGAATGGCTGGTGAAGCCCTTCGATGCTCCTATGTTGTGTTAAGTGTTGGCAGATATCTGAACCCCGCCCTAGCGGTTCGGAACTTAAACCCCGGAATTTCTCCCTCCCCAATGAAATCCGGGGCTTTTTTTGCCCAAAATTTGTCTGTAGCGCGCTCATGCTGCGTTGAAAGCACAGCTCAAATGCTCATTTAGGTCCCCTAAACTCCGCTTTTCACCGTGCTTTCGCCTTGCCTGAGCACACTACAAACAAATTTCCATATCCCGACTTACTCGGCTGTCGCCTCGGCGCCTTTGTCTGCCAGTTCCATCCAGCCGGCCAGTACAGTGTAGGCCTCTTCCAGGCCCATGCGTTTTGGTGCCGAGAAGAGCTGGATGGTGACCAGATCGCCCCAGCCCTTGCGGATTTCCGACTGCACTTTGAGCAGGGTGTTCTTGGCTGCGCCGTAGGTCAGTTTGTCGGCCTTGGTCAGCAGGATGTGCATCGGCATGCCGGCCGCAACGGCCCAGTCGAGCATCAGCAGGTCGAAGTCGGTCATTGGATGACGGATGTCCATCATCAGAATCAAACCTTTCAAACTCTCGCGGCCACCGAGGTAAGCCTCAAGGTGACGCTGCCAGTGCATCTTCAACGGGATCGGTACTTTTGCGTAACCGTAGCCCGGCAGGTCGACCAGACGGCGATCTTCGTCTAGCTTGAAGAAGTTCAACAGCTGTGTGCGACCCGGGGTTTTCGAGGTGCGCGCCAGGCTGGCGTGAGTCAAAGTGTTCAGCGCGCTGGATTTGCCGGCGTTGGAACGACCGGCAAACGCCACTTCGAAGCCTTCGTCGTCAGGGCATTGATCGACTTTGGCGGCACTGAGCATGAACGTGGACTGTTGGCACAGGCCGAGGATGGGATTCTTGAGTTGCATGGGATTTCCGATGTGGGCGGCGCCGGGATTGGGCGCGGAACGCGGTGTCGCTTCCGTTTCAGTGACGCCAGTATATAATGCCGCAGATTTTGTGTGTGCTTTGTCCCAGCGAAGGATGAAGTTCACGAGAGCGACAGACTTTGATTGCGCATTAGAACGCAGAACGCTCTCAACCCTGAAAAGGTCGTTTTATGACGAAATGGCTGCTGGCTGCCGGAGTCTTGATGCCGCTTTACAGCGCACAGGCTACACAGGATCCGGAAGCTGTGTACAACCGTGTTTGTGGTGCCTGTCATTCCGGCCAACTACCCATGGCGCCCGAAAGAGGCGATCAGGAAGCTTGGACGCCGAGGTTGGCGAAAGGTATGGGGACGCTGGTGCAACACGTAACCCAGGGTTTCAAGGCGATGCCGCCGCGTGGTTTGTGCATGGACTGCAGTGCCGAGGATTACCAAGCCATCATCCTTTGGATGAGCGAGTAAACCCGGTCCATAACTTAACCCTTAGCCGTAGTTGGATTAGCTGATGAACAAATTGATCGTGAGTCTGCTGTTGACCGTGGGAATCTCAGGCTTCGCCCATGCTGCCGGTGATGCCGCAGCAGGCCAGGCGAAAGCTGCCGTATGCGGAGCCTGTCATGGCCCCGACGGAAACAGCATGGCGCCAAACTTTCCGAAACTGGCCGGCCAAGGTGAACGCTACCTGACCAAGCAACTGCACGACATCAAGTCGGGCAAGCGCACCGTTCTGGAAATGACCGGGCTGCTGACCAACCTGAGCGATCAGGACCTGGCCGACATCGCCGCCTACTTCGCCAGCCAGAAAGGCAGCGTCGGCGCCGCCGATCCGAAGATCGTCGCCCGCGGTGAGGCCCTGTTCCGGGGCGGCAACCTGGCCAAGGGCCTGCCAGCTTGCACCGGTTGCCACTCGCCGAACGGCGCCGGTAACGCGGCTGCCGGCTTCCCGCACCTGGGTGGCCAACACGCTCAATACATCGCCAAGCAACTGACCGATTTCCGCAAGGAAGAAGGCGGCCGCACCAACGACGGCGACACCATGACCATGCAGACCATCGCCAAGCGCCTGAGCGACGAAGATATCGCTGCAGTCTCCAGCTACATTCAAGGTCTGCACTAAGCGCATTTGGCAGCGATAGATCTCGCGCAACGTTAACGCTCGATTAATCCGTCGCAGCAAGTATAAAAAGGGTGGCTTTGGCCGCCCTTTTTTGTGGCCGCTGCCGTTACACTACAGAACTCATGCCCGCCAGGATCTGTCTGAAAACAGGTCGCGCGAGGCGACCCAAATTGTCCAGGAGTAAAGCATGCGTAATCTGATCATCAGCGCCGCCCTCGTCGCTGCCAGCCTGTTCGGCGTGACCGCTCAAGCCGCCGAAGCCCCTGCCGCACCTTATGTCGAATTGGCCAACCCGGTGCCAGTGGCAGAGCCTGGCAAGATCGAAGTGGTCGAGCTGTTCTGGTACGGCTGCCCGCACTGCTACGCCTTTGAGCCGGTGATCAACCCGTGGGTTGAAAAACTGCCCAAGGACGTCAACTTCGTGCGTATCCCGGCCATGTTCGGCGGCCCATGGGACGCTCACGGCCAGATGTTCCTGACCCTCGAAGCCATGGGTGTCGAGCACAAGGTTCACGCGGCGGTATTCAACGCGATCCAGAAAGAACACAAGAAGCTGACCGACAAGAACGACATGGCTGACTTCCTCGCTACCCAAGGCGTGGACAAGGACAAGTTCCTCGCCACGTTCGACTCGTTCGCCATCAAAGGTCAGATCGTCAAGGCCCGTGAACTGGCCAAGAAGTATGAAATCACTGGCGTGCCAACCATGATCGTCAACGGCAAGTACCGCTTCGACATCGGCTCTGCCGGTGGTGCCGAGCAAGCGCTGCAACTGGCTGACCAACTGGTCGCCAAAGAGCGAGCGGCAACCAAGGCAGCTGCCAACTAAGCGCGGCTACCGCCATGCGCCGCTGGAAGTCTGAACGCATCGTTGGCCTGCATGATCCGCAGGTCAACGAGCATCACCTGGAGTCCACGGGCCTGCCCGCAGACCAGCGTCTGC
Organism: Pseudomonas sp. VD-NE ins; assembly: GCF_031882575.1. Lineage (NCBI taxonomy): Bacteria > Pseudomonadati > Pseudomonadota > Gammaproteobacteria > Pseudomonadales > Pseudomonadaceae > Pseudomonas > Pseudomonas sp. VD-NE ins. Next base: position 13,141 of record NZ_CP134772.1, on the reverse strand, counting down.
GTCTGCTCAGTTTCAATATCCAGGTCGGCATCAGCACCGAGCGCTATCGGCATTACCTGACCCGCAGCTGGCAGCATCTGCTGCCGCACAACGGCCGTTCAGGCAATCTGCAAAAGATCGGCGACCTGCTCGGCGACTTCGATCTGGTCGCCCTGCAGGAAGCCGATGGCGGCAGCCTCCGTTCGGGCTACGTCAATCAGGTCGAACATCTGGCCCAGCTCGGCGCCTTTCCCTACTGGTATCAACAACTCAATCGCAACCTCGGCCGACTCGCCCAGCACAGCAATGGCGTGCTCAGTCGTCTGAAACCGTCGGTGATTGAAGATCACCCGCTGCCCGGCCCGAAAGGTCGTGGCGCGATTCTCCTGCGTTTCGGCGAAGGCCCCGAAGCGCTGGTGGTGGTGATGATGCACCTGGCCCTCGGCGCGCGAACCCGCAGCCTGCAACTGGCCTATATTCGTGAGTTGATCGGTGGCTATAAACACCAAGTGTTGATGGGCGACATGAACACCCACGCCAGCGATCTGCTACAACATTCTCCGTTACGCGATCTCGGCCTGCTGGCCCCGCAGGTGGAAGCGACTTTCCCCAGCTGGCGCCCACAGCGTTGCCTTGATCATATTTTGCTCAGCCCGACCCTGACCCTGGAAAAGGTCGAAGTGCTGGCCCAACCGATTTCCGATCACCTGCCGGTCGCGGTAGAGATTCGTCTGCCGGGTTCGCTCACGGCCGATGCATTGCCCGCGTTGAGTCCTGCCCCTCGCGGAACCCCTGAATGAGCGACGACGCCCAGCGCTGGAAAGAGAAATACCTAAAAAGCATCGAACAACAGGACAAGCTTGAACGGCGATGGGCCGCCAGGCTCGACTTGCTGCGTCGCGGTCTGGTGCGCAGCACGCTGGCCGCTGAAGGCACCGATAAAGTCGTTGATCAGTGCATGAAAGAGATGCGCGATGTGGTGCGCACCGACGACATGGACGCTGGTCTCGCGGCCCTGCTGCCGCGCCTGGAAAAAGCCGTGCTCGATTCCGAGCAGCGCCGCGAAACCCGCATCGATCAGGTCAGTACCGCACTGACGTCGCTGGTCACCCAGTTGCAGGCTTTGCCGCTGCCACGTGAAGTCGCCCAGCCCTTGAAGAAGTTCGCCAAACAACTGGATGGCCGCGTCGGCTCTGCGCGAGAAATGCCGTTGCTGCTGAGTGAACTCAGCGGCTTGCAGGGTAAGGCGTTGAGTCAACTGGAAACGCCCGCAGAGCCGGGGCGTCCGGGCCTGTTGCAGCGGTTGTTTGGTAGCCGTGATAGCGAAGAAGCGCCTGCTCCGGGCGCCGAAGTCCCCGCGCCGCCGCAACCGCTTGCCCCACCGGCGCCTGCACCAGAAGCCGCACAGCCCGCCCCTGTCGCGGCGATCGAAGCCCTGACGGCAGCTCCTGCCATCGAAGCAGTGGTGCCCGTCGAAACAACGACGCCAGCCGCCCAGGCTCATTTGGAACCGGAACCGCCAGAGGTGGTTACCTTTGTGCCACCCACGGTCGTCAGCAAAGTAAGCAGCCATCCAGTCGAATCGCAGGCTGAGCACTCCGAGCCCGAGCCTGTTTTCACCCCGGCGCCTGCTCAGAATGAAATCGCGCCTCCTGCCATCAATCCTGATGAACTGATCCACCCCGGCGACCCATCGCCACTGATCCTCGACAGCCTGCCCCTGCCCGAGCCTATCGCGCGGGCGCTGGCTGCCATCGACCCGGAACAGTCCGAACACGACATCCTCTTCGCCCTGCCGGACACACCGGAGCCGTCCTACAGCTCCGTGGCCAAGCACATCGAAGACACCTTGATCGGCCTCCTCGATGATCTGACCTTGCCGGAGCGCCACCGCCCGCAAGCCGAAGCCATGCGCGAGCGGCTCAAACACGGGTTGAACTGGTACGAACTGATCCCGATCCTCGACGATCTGGCGACATTGATGCTGGCGATCACCGACAGCGGTCAGCACGAATTCGAAGCCTATCTGCAACAGCTCAACGAACGCCTCGAAGCATTCCAGAGCAACCTGCAAGCGGCCAGCGAAGGCCATGCCGACAATAGCTCGGCGGCGCGGGCAATGGACACGCAGATCCGCGAGCAAGTCGACGGTTTACAGACCAGCGTGCAGGAAGCCGCAGATCTGGAAGACCTCAAGCACGTGCTGGAGAACCATCTCGAAGGCCTGCTCGGCACCATGGACCAGCACCAGAAGCAGCGCGACGCTCGCGAACAGGAAGTCGCCACGCGGCTGAAAAGCCTGTCCGAACGCGTGGCGCACATGGAGCAGGAAGCCCAGGGTTTCCGCGAACATCTTGAAGTACAACGGCAGAAAGCCCTGATCGATCCACTCACCGGCCTGCCCAATCGCGCCGCGTGGAGCGAACGCCTCGAGCATGAAATCAAGCAGTGGCAACAGCATGGCAACACCCTGAGCCTGGCCATGCTCGACCTCGATCACTTCAAACGCATCAACGACAACTACGGCCATCTGGCTGGCGACAAGGTGCTGAAAATCATTGCCACCGTGCTGCGCAAACGCCTGCGCGGCTCAGACTTCATTGCCCGTTTCGGCGGGGAAGAGTTCGTTCTGTTGATGCCGGCAACGCCGCCAGCAGTCGGCGCCAAGCTGCTGGAAACCCTGCGCGCGGCCATCGAAGCCTGCCCGTTCCACTTCAAGGGCGAGCGAGTGACGATCACCATCTCCATGGGACTTGCGACATTCCGTGCCGGAGAACACAGCGATCTTGTGTTGAAAAGAGCCGATCAGGCGTTATATCGGGCGAAAAATGCGGGACGCAATCGGGTCGAGCTGGGCTGATCAAATTGTTCCATTTTGTTTAAATCCGCCCGCTGACCGTCGAGACGCAAGGCAGTACGTTACACTGTTGCATTACTGTCTTGCGTGTACTGCCCTCTGCCATGAAATTCTTTGCCCTCCTCGCGTCGCTGCTCGTTCTGGCCGGTTGTTCCAGCAGCCCGCGTTATGACACCAGCCATCCTTCAGCCAATTACGACAGCCGTATCCAGTTCGTCATCGTTCATTACACGTCGGCGTCGCTGGAGCGCTCGCTGCAATTGCTGACTCGCGGCGAAGTCAGCAGCCATTACCTGATCGGCGACGACAAGAGCGGCACCGTTTACAAACTGATGGACGAAAATCAGCGCGCCTGGCACGCCGGCGAAAGCCAATGGCAGGGCCGTACCTGGCTCAATTCCAGCTCGATCGGCATTGAAATCGTCAATCCAGGCTTCACAGACACGCCGACCGGGCGTCTGTGGTATCCGTACAGTGAAGCGCAGATCCAATCGTTGATCGTCCTGCTCAAGGACATCAGCAAGCGCAACGGCATCAGCCCGCGCCACATCATTGGCCATAGCGACATCGCGCCACTGCGCAAACTCGATCCGGGGCCTTTGTTCCCGTGGAAGCGCCTCGCTGCCGAAGGCTTGGGCGTATGGCCGAACGAACAGGCAGTAGCGCGCCAGCAAATGCTGTTCAACAGCAGCGAACTGCCGAGCATCAGCTGGTTCCAGGCGCAACTGGCGCACTTGGGTTATGACACGCCGCAGACCGGCGAGCTGGACGTCGCGACGCGCCATGTCCTCGCCGCGTTCCAGATGCACTTCCGGCCCTCGCGCTTCGACGGCACGCCGGATGCGCAAACGGCAGCGTTGTTGCTGGTACTGAACCAGACAAAATAATGACGCCCGCCCGACGGTTAGGGCGAAATCGCAATCAGCAGCTATAACTCATTGGTAATTCTTCGGATATTCCATGATGGTTGCTACCCGAGAGACACTGCGTAGCTGGTTTTATCGCCCCTGGTTTTTGGCGATGATCGCGGCTGTCCTCAGTACCAGCCTGCTGATCGCCGGCGGTATGTTCGTGGCGATACATCAGGTCGAGCAAAACGAAAGCCAGGAAATGAACGCGCAAGGCGAGCGTTTCCTCGCCCGGCTCGAACAATTGTTCGGCCAGTTGCGCGAAAGTCTCGACGATCTCGAAGCCCAGCCGTTGCGCAGTTGTGACGATGAAATGATTGCCACTCTTCAACAAGTCACCTTCAACTATCGCTTCGTCTATGAAGCGGCCTATATGGACGCCTCACGGATCTGCTCCAACCGTCCGCGTCAGGAAGGCGTGTCGGTAGTACGGGCGCCGGATATCAGAGGGCCGACTTACAGCTATTGGCTCAATACCACCACCGAACCCGATGAAAACCGCGCCGCGCTGATGCTCGGACGCGGCAATTTCCGCGTGGCCACGTCACGCGGGCATCTGACGGACATGGTCGACCTGTCGCCCGGCAGCAGCCTGCTGGTGGTACTCGACCACGGCGCCCGGGCGATCCCGGTCCTCGGTACGGCGCAGGCCTGGCCGCCGACCGAACATTGGCCACCGAAAAGTCGCGAGTCATTACAAGTCACTCAGACTCGGCTGATCTACCGCATGCCCACCGACAACCCGGAATATCAACTGGTGCTGATCACGCCGCGCACCGGCATGCACATCCCTGCGATCTGGTGGTGGATGGTTCCGGCCTGTCTATTGCTCGGCGCATTCGTAGGGTTCTTTGTGTTCTTGCTGGTGCGCCAGCGCCAGTCACTGGACGCCGAGCTTAATGGCGCCATTCGCCGGGGCGAGCTACAGGTGCTCTACCAGCCGATCTTCGACCTCGACAGCCGCAACTGTGTCGGCGCCGAAGCGCTGCTGCGCTGGCGCCGCCCCGACGGCACACTGACCAGCCCGGACCTGTTCATCCCCATGGCAGAAAATACCGGGCAGATTCGCCAGATGACCGACTTTGTCCTCCAGCGTTTGCTGGAACAACTGGGTCCGGTGCTGCGGGCCAATCCGCAACTGTATATCTCGGTCAACCTCGCCGCCTGTGACGTGATGGTGCCGCGCATCGGCCAGGTCATGGCGCGGCTGCTAACGCTCCATCGTGTAGCCGCGCGGCAGATAGCCTTCGAGGTCACTGAGCGTGGCTTGATTGACGTGGTGGTGGCGCGGGAAAACCTGCAAGCCTTGCGCGATGTCGGCCATCAGGTGTTGATCGACGACTTCGGCACCGGCTATTGCAGCCTCGCCTACCTGCAAACCTTGCCCGTGGACTGCCTGAAGATCGACAAAGCGTTCATCGATGCACTGGGCCATGACGCGGCCAGCAGCGGCGTCGCTCCGCACATCATTCACATGGCGCAAGCGCTGGATCTCAAGGTGATTGCCGAAGGTATCGAGCTGGAATCACAGGCGCAATTGCTCAGCAGCGAAGGCGTGAAGTTCGGTCAGGGCTGGTTGTTCGCCCATGCGCTGAGCGCGGTGCAGTTCATCGAACTGATCACCCGTGGCCGACGCCTTGCCGGACGGCGCATGGACGACGAAGCCTAAACCGCGAGCGCCATATAAAACTGCGTGCCCTGCCCCGGTCGCGAGTAAACGCCCATGCGTCCGCCGTGCAACTGGACGATTTCCTTGCACAGCGCCAAGCCCAGACCGGCCCCGCCCTTCTTCCGCCCAACCTGTACGAACGGCTCGAAGATACGCCCCTGCTGGCCGTAGGCAATGCCTTCACCATTGTCTTCGACACTGATGATCACTCGCTCGCCGTGCCGACGTGCCTGCAAACGGATCTGACCGTCGCGGGCGGTGTGGCGCAGAGCGTTGTCGATCAGGTTGTCGAGCACGCGATCGAGCTGCGTCTGATCGGCCTGCAAACGTGGCAGCGGCCCCTGCACTTCGACATTCAGAGCGACGCCTTTGGCCGCCGCCGAATCGGCAAAACGCAGTTGCGCCTGCTCCAGCAAGTCTTCGATGGAGCACGGTGCCAGTGTGAGTTTCTGCAAGCCGTTCTGATAACGCGAGAAGTTGAGCAGGTCATTGATCAACTGCATCAGGCGCTGCATTTCCTCGTTCACCGTATCGAGCAGGTCAGCCTCGCGGGACTCCTCAGGGAATTTCGCCCGTTCGCGGAACAGGCCGAACGCCATGTGCATGCCAGTGACCGGCGTGCGCAACTCGTGGGAGGCGCGCAAGACGAACTCACTGCGTACCCGTTCGAAGGCGCGCTGCTCGGTGACGTCGTGCAACACCATCACCGCGCCGAGGATATGGCCTTGGGTGTGGCTGACCGGGGTCAGGCTGTAAGTCAGCAGGCGGGATTCGCCGTCGACCTCGATACTCAAATCCTCCGGCGCCCGCTCGAGGGTGCCGCCGCGCAGCACCAGTTGCAGTTGCGCATCCAGCTCTGGCCGGTCAAGCGCCGTACCCAGTCCTTGGCCGAGACGGTCATCTTCCCAGCCCAATTGCCGCTGGGCGACCGGATTGAGGTGCTCCAGATGTCCTTGCCGGTCGATCATCAGCAGGCCGTCATCGATACTGTCGAGCACCGCCTGCAAGCGTTGCTGACCGGCGAACAATTCGTCGACATTGGTCGCCTGATGCTCGCGAAGTGCCTCGGCCATCAGGCCGAAGCGCTTGGTCAGCTGGTTCATTTCCATCGCCGAGGAAATCGGCAGGGTCACTTCAAAATTGCCCTGGCCGATATTATCCGCCGCTTTCGCCAGCGCCTCGATCGGTGCGCCGAAACGCCGGGCAATGCCGTGAGCCGTAATGAAACCGATGATCAATACGGCCAACCCGACGAAACCAAGCAGACCGGCAATCAACAAGGCGCGGTCGCGCGCCTCATGCTGAACCGCGTTGATGTTGTCCAGCGCATGCTTGTGTTCGGTGATCAGCCCGTTGCGCAACGTATTGAAGCGTTCTCTGAAGTCGGCGCTGCTGCTCATGGAACTGGCCGGGTCACGGGACAAATCGAAAGCTTCCAGGAAGCTCAGATAATCCGCTTTTGCCCGACTGAAGCCATAGAGCCGGCCATCGCCCTCTTGCTCTTGGGCGATGCCTTGGTCCAGCAACTCGAAGTAATGTTGTTTCGACGCTTCGAAGGCCACCGGATCAGGCTTTTCCGCCAGCATGATGATCAGTTGATCACCCAGCGTCTGCCGTAACTTGAGCCCCAGATCCAGAGTGACGAAGTTGCTGCGCACCAAAGCTTCTTGCGTGCCGGCCATCTGCATCACACTGACCAGCCCGAGCAACAGCCCGAGCAAGGCCACGGTGATCAGTGCGGAAATGCTCAAGAACAAACGGGTCCGCAACTTCATCGCCAGTTTCATCGTCGGGCGCTCACAGGTTGTACTGCTTGCGCTTGCGATACAGGGTCGACGCGTCGATACCGAGGGTTTTCGCCGCTTGATCCAGCGTGCCAGCGGTGGCAAGGACCGCGCCGATGTGGGCCTTTTCCAACTCGTCGAGACTCAACGCCGCACCGACTCTTGGCGCATTGTTGGCCGGTTGCTCGGCCATGCCGAGGTGGCTGATTTCCACGCGCTCCTGCGGGCAGATGATGCTCGCCCGCTCAACCACGTTACGCAGCTCACGAATGTTGCCCGGCCAGCGATAGCCCAGCAGCGCCTCGCGAGCCTCGTCGCTGAAGCCCCGCGCCGGACGCGCGTACTCTTTGACGAAACGCGCGAGAAAGCGGTCGGCCAGGGTCAGAATGTCCTCGGCACGTTCGCGCAAGGGCGGCAGGTGCAGAGTGATGACATTCAGACGATAGAGCAGGTCTTCACGAAAGCGGCCGTCACGGACCATGTCCTCCAGATTGAGGTTGGTCGCCGCCAAAATGCGTACGTCGGCGCGACGGGTGACCGGATCGCCTACCCGCTCGTATTCCTTGTCTTGAATGAAGCGCAGCAATTTGGGTTGCAACGTCAGTGGAAAATCGCCGATCTCGTCGAGAAACAGCGTACCGCCGTCCGCCTGATTGACTCGCCCCAACGTGCTTTCACTGGCCCCGGTAAAAGCGCCACGACTGTGACCGAACAGCTCGCTTTCCATCAATTCCGCCGTCAGCGACGGGCAGTTGATGGTCACGCAGGATTTTTTCTCGCGCTTGCTCCAACCGTGAATCGCTCGGGCCAGCTCACCTTTACCGGTACCGGACTCGCCGAGGATAAGAATGTTGGCGTCGGTGCCAGCGACCTGGCGGGCGGTTTCCAGTACGACTTTCATCGCCGGACTGTGGGAATCGAGACCGTCCTTCGGTTTGCGGATCTCTCCTTCGAGGGCTTCGAGGCGCGCCGACAGTTGGCGTACTTCCAATTGTTTGGCGGTGGCCAGACGCAGCTGATCCGGGCTGCACGGCTTGACCAGATAGTCAGCGGCGCCGGCCTGGATCGCATCGACGGCGGTATCCACGGCCGAATGCGCGGTAACAATCACCACGCGCATCCACGGCGCCTGAATGCGCATCTGCGCCAGTACGTCGAGACCGTTGTCTTCGCCTAGACGCAAATCAAGGAAGCACAGGTCGAAGACCTGACGTTGCAGCAAGGCGTCGGCCTGAGCCGCGCTGTTGGCAGTAGCGACCGTATAACCTTCATCTTCGAGGCAATAACGGAAGGTACGCAGGATGGCGGATTCGTCGTCCACCAGCAGAATGCGGCCTTGATGCTCAGTGGCAGATTCCATTTTTCCTACGCTCCATAGTGATTGGTCTTGGGTTAGTCCCGGAAAAATCGGGCAAGTTGCATGGTTGATTCTGAACGATGCCAGCCATAGGAGGGTAGCTCTCTCCTGCCTTTACAGCCAAGTTGTTGGTTTTGTTGGTTTTTTAAACAATCACCGGTTTGCAGGGCATTCCCTGCGTACTTTTCTGACATCTGCGCCCCGCTCTCAATTCCATAAGAATGAAATCTCCTACGAAAAAATCGTGCATTGCGCACGATCCCAGATGACCCATCGTGCAGGATGCGTCGCAGGCGTTTTTCACAAGCAACCTAACACATTGATTTTATTAGATATTTTTCAATTAAAAAACTGGCATGCAGGCTGCAATACCTTACTCAGCCCGGGCAGAAGTGAACTGCCCTAACCGAATAAGAGTGAGGAACCCAGGATGACTCGCCAACGTGCCGCCCAAGTGCGTATCTCGCCACTGCACATCCAGCAAGGTCTGTTTGGCGTATTGGCGCTGTTGATCACCCTGATCGCCTGCCAGCAATACCTGCGCTGGGAAAACAGCCAGCAGGTTGAGCCGTTGATTTCGATCCAGCACAACACGCAAACGCACTTCAGCGCCGTCAGCAGCAGCCAGGCCGAGAGCGCCTCGATGCGCATGATGGACGTTGATCAAGCGCAGCCGGCGGATCAACTGCCACGTGAAGAGCGCTGGGTTTTCTAAATAGCAAACGAATTCGGGCGCGCAGCGCCGGAACACGCAACACCCCTAAATAGAGAAGTAAGGAGAATCACCATGTTGAGCTGGGCAATTACATTCTTGATCATTGCCATCATCGCTGCAGTACTGGGCTTCGGTGGTATCGCGGGCACCGCCACGGGTATCGCCAAGATTCTCTTTGTCGTGTTCCTGGTGATGTTCATCGCTTCCTTCTTCTTTGGCCGTCGCGGCCGAGGTTAACGATGAGTGCTTTGAAGACACTGGCAGCCGCCCTGCTTCTGGGCGGTAGTGCCATGGCGATGGCGGCCAATGACGGCCAGACGCGGGTCAACGAACTGTTGAGTTCCGACCCGCAGTATCGGCAAACCTGGGAAGGCGTGGTGAAGAAGGAAGAACGCCTGCCGGAATGGGTGATGAACCTGTCCGGCACGCCTGACCAGCAGATGAACGCCGTGACTGAAGATGGCGACAAGTATCTGGTCGGCCCGCTCTGCGAATCCGCGGACAAGTGCCTGAACCACCGCTTGATCGTCGCGTTCAGTTTCGACAAGAAAGACGCATACGCCATGCTCGTGGATGTGCCCGAAGGACTGCCGGCCGACAAGTCGCCTACGCGACATGCGACCTACCGCTTCCTCGGCAAACCCGATCAGGGCATGCAGGATCTTTTGATGGAAACCCTGAAAAAAGATCCGAAATGGTACTGATTCGAACATGAAAGCAGCAGCCCTGCTGCTTTCCATTGCGCCCACCTGAGGAAGGTGGGCGCATGACCAAGGGGCCGGGACGTTCTGACTGTTGCAGGGTCGGAGTGACCTACGGGTACAGGGAGTGCCTGCGCGAGGGCCGGGTCAGGGTAAAAGCTGCGCCGCAGGTTCGCCGACCCACAGTGGCTCGACGGACTTGCGCTGAGCTTTCAAACAAGCAAAACATTGATCCAGAGCGTCCAGCTCATTCTTTTTATCGCTGACACTGCGCGCGAAAACATTACGCGGTGTTTCATGGCGACCGTATATCGACAAAGAGACCGTTTAAACAGTAGGACTTCTAGCCTTCCTGCGTAGGCTTTTTCCGAGATTTTTAGTCGATTTTTCTCGTTCAAAAAATAACCAACCCACGCTGTAATGACCGGTTCACGGCACTTATGCCGGCCGAAATGTCACAATCGAACCGGTTGGGACGCCAGTTTCATTTAAAAAAGCTCATGCCGATTCGGCATAGGGTAGGCGTTTACGGCATTAGACGGCGCAACCTTGCATCGGAATAGTTGCGCCTTTTTTCGCCTGCCGAAGAGCCGTAACGACGCGCTTCGGGGCACCTTATACGGAGGCAGATGCACAGACTTTTCCGCCAAGAGCGTTCCAGTTCCTGCATGTGCCTGAGTCAAACGCAAGTAAGGGTAAAGATAATGAAGAAGGCAAAAATTAGCCTCGCCTGGCAGATCCTCATCGGTCTGGTTTTGGGTATTGCAATTGGTGCGTTGCTCAACCACTTCAGTGCCGAGAAGGCTTGGTGGATCAGCAACGTCTTGCAACCGGCAGGCGATATCTTTATCCGTCTGATCAAGATGATCGTGATTCCGATCGTCATCTCTTCCCTGATCGTCGGCATCGCCGGCGTGGGCGACGCCAAGAAGCTCGGGCGTATCGGCCTGAAGACGATCATCTATTTCGAAATCGTCACCACCATCGCCATCGTCGTCGGCCTGCTGCTGGCCAACCTGTTCCATCCGGGCACAGGCATCGACATGAGCACCCTCGGCACGGTGGACATCTCCAAGTACCAGGCGACCGCCGCCGAGGTACAGCATGAACACGCGTTCATCGAGACCATCCTCAACCTGATCCCGTCGAACATCTTCGCGGCCATGGCCCGCGGCGAAATGCTGCCGATCATCTTCTTCTCCGTGCTGTTCGGCCTCGGTCTGTCGAGCCTGCAGTCGGACCTGCGCGAGCCGCTGGTGAAGATGTTCCAGGGCGTCTCGGAAAGCATGTTCAAAGTCACCCACATGATCATGAACTATGCGCCGATCGGCGTGTTCGCACTGATCGCGGTGACCGTCGCCAACTTCGGCTTCGCCTCGCTGCTGCCGCTGGCCAAGCTGGTGATCCTGGTTTACGTCGCCATCGCCTTCTTCGCCTTCGTGGTGCTGGGCCTGATCGCCAAACTGTTCGGCTTCTCGGTGATCAAGCTGATGCGCATCTTCAAGGATGAGCTGGTGCTGGCCTACTCCACCGCTTCTTCGGAAACCGTGCTGCCGCGCGTGATCGAGAAGATGGAAGCCTACGGCGCACCGAAAGCCATCTGCAGCTTCGTGGTGCCGACCGGTTATTCGTTCAACCTCGACGGTTCGACCCTGTACCAGTCCATCGCGGCGATCTTTATTGCCCAGCTGTATGGCATCGACCTGTCGATCAGCCAACAACTGCTGCTGGTGCTGACCCTGATGGTCACCTCCAAAGGCATCGCCGGCGTACCGGGTGTGTCCTTCGTGGTGCTGCTGGCCACTCTGGGCAGCGTCGGCATTCCGCTGGAAGGCTTGGCGTTCATCGCCGGTGTCGACCGCATCATGGACATGGCGCGTACCGCTCTGAACGTGATTGGTAACGCCCTGGCGGTACTGGTTATCGCACGTTGGGAAGGCATGTACGACGACGCCAAGGGCCAGCGCTACTGGAACTCCCTGCCGCACTGGCGCAGCAAGGAAAAACTGCCTGCGGGCGAAATCTCCAAGCCGTAATGCAAAACCCTGTGGGAGCGAGCTTGCTCGCGAAGAGGCCGGCACATTCAACCATTATGTTGATTGACACACCGCCTTCGCGAGCAAGCTCGCTCCCACAGTGATTGATGCAAGGCTTACCAACGAACCCCGGAGAAATCCGGGGTTTGTCGTTTCTGGCGACCCCGCTATCATTCGCGGCATTCTTCGGGGGATTTGACTGATGCTTAATGGCCTGTGGCTTGGCTTCTTCATCGTGGCAGCCGTATCGGCGCTGGCGCAGTGGCTGATCGGCGGCAACGCCGGGATCTTCGCGGCGATGGTGGAAAGCATTTTCGCCATGGCCAAGCTCTCGGTCGAAGTCATGGTGCTGCTGTTCGGCACCCTCACCCTGTGGCTGGGCTTTCTGCGCATTGCCGAAAAGGCCGGCATCGTCGAGTGGCTGGCGAAAGTCCTCGGCCCGCTGTTTCTGCGGCTGATGCCGGAAGTCCCACCCGGTCACCCTGCCCTTGGCCTGATCACCCTGAACTTCGCCGCCAACGGTCTTGGCCTCGACAACGCCGCGACGCCAATCGGCCTGAAAGCCATGAAGGCGCTGCAGGAGCTCAATCCCAGCGCCACGGTAGCGAGTAACGCGCAAATCCTCTTCCTGGTGCTCAACGCCTCCTCCCTGACGCTGCTGCCGGTGACGATCTTCATGTACCGCGCCCAGCAAGGCGCGCCGGATCCGACACTGGTGTTCCTGCCGATCCTGCTGGCGACCAGTTGCTCGACGATTGTCGGCTTCCTCTCGGTGGCGTTCATGCAGCGGCTGCGGATCTGGGATCCGGTGGTGTTGGCTTATCTGATTCCCGGTGCGCTGATTCTCGGTGGCTTCATGGCGCTGCTCGGCACGCTTTCGGCGACGGCTTTGGCGGGATTGTCGTCGATCCTCGGCAACCTCACGCTGTTCGGGTTGATCATGCTGTTCCTGCTGATCGGCGCATTAAAGAAAGTGAAAGTCTACGAGGCGTTTGTTGAAGGCGCCAAAGAAGGCTTCGATGTCGCGAAGAATCTGCTGCCGTATCTGGTGGCGATGCTCTGTGCGGTGGGCGTACTGCGTGCGTCCGGGGCGCTGGACTTTGGTCTGGACGGCATTCGTCATCTGGTCGAGTGG